>DAONFN010000408.1:0-1908 GCA_035403625.1 Bacteroidales bacterium | reverse complement strand
TCATCCCGTAAAGATCGCAATAATTCCCGGCGGCTCAGCTCTCGAGGCGGCAGTAGCGGATGATTGATTCGTCAACGCGGGTGAGCAGGTTTTCTTCGAGGTTTCCGTTTGTACCGAAGTACTCGCGCACCTGGTCTTTGGCCAGGAGGGTCGGCGAAGAGGAAAGAGTGGCGCGGAAGGAGGAGAAGCGATAGATGCCCGGGTGTTCGGCTGCTCCGTGCCGGCAGGGGTCCTGGTTCACGTATCGGATCATTTCCATGAGCATGCGGGGGTTCCGGATCTCTTTTCGTTTCATCTTGAATTTGAACACCTTGGCGATGGTTTCGTGGTGCCGGCTGTAACCTTTGGCGTACCCGTTGAAGAGCAGGGCGAACGGTTTATAGAGCCGTCCTTCGGCCTCCTCGCGGATCCGGATGAGAAAATGGAGATGGTCGCTCAGCAGGCAGTAGGCGTAGGTATCTGCGATGGGGCAGATATGGGCCTGGTAGAGTTTCAGGAAGAAGCGGAAATCCTCTTCGGTGCCGAACAGCGGGTCGCCGTTCCTGGCCTGGTTGAATACATGGTAGTATTTCCCCGGCTCAAACAAAGTTGTTTTCATAAGCGGTTTTTTCCGCTTAATCGGGGAAAACGGAAAAGGTGACAGGGGTGTTGATAACTTTTTTCCGGCAGGGGAAAAATGCCTGTTCCCTCCCACCCTTATAGAAAGCTTATGACGCTGATTTTACCAGAACTCGGCACATTCCCAGGGTGTCTGTCCTTCATAATGTCCTCCCCGCATCCTTCCTCCCGAAGATCTGCCTCCGCTGATCAGCCCATTGTTACCAAACTGAAGGATCAGGCTGACCTCATGGGCACCACCTGTCCCCTGGAGAGCTCCGGACATCTGGAGATCATAATTATAGGCAATCCTCAGGTTCATGTTATCCATCAGGTGCATCCCATATCCAGCCAGGATCGGCAGACAACTGTTGCCATTTGAACCGAAGTCACCCTTGTACCATATTCCGAGGATAAGACCATATTTGGCAATATTCAACCCCACCTGCACAGAGTTGCGCTTACCCTGGACCTGATAGATAAAACCGGGATTGATCTTCAGCGCTCCGGTTTCGACCTGGTTGATTCCAGAGGTTGGCCCAACCGAAAAAATAGCGTCGGCATGTCCCACCCATTTCCTTGGAATCGGTGCTTTTGCCGTTTGCAGAAACGACTGATCCGGCTCAAAAAGGTGATCGACAGAGGCACCGAGCGTCGCCGTCATACCCCCCCGATCATCCCCGAACTGTACGATCCCCCCAAAGCCGAAGTCTGGCACGTTCCTGACATTGTTTTCCGGGCGGATAAAAGTGGCTGGGTTATTAATGCCATAACGCGCATCGATTTCGTCGGTGAAAACCAGATCGTCCCAGTTGATACTTTTCTGTACCCATGAGGCTTTGATTCCCAATTGACCAACTGAATTAGCTGTAAAGGGAATCCTGACAGCCAGCGACACGCCCAGGTTCAGGTTGCGGATGAAACCAAGTCCCTCGTTATCGGTATTGAAAAACATACCGATCCCACCGGAACCCGGGAATCCGCGGTCGCCCCAGTCTGCATCGAAATGGTACGCCTTGAAATCATACGGAAGGGAAGGCCAAAGATCCCGGTAGGAAAATCTGGCCGAAATACCGGTGTTCAATCCTGTATAGGCCGGATTGTAATAAACCGGGTTGTTAAAGAACTGCGAGTAATTCGGGTCCTGGGCCTGCGATACCCAACCCAGGAGCGTCAACACGAAAAAGATGGAAACTTTTGCTGCTGTTTTCATGATCTCCCTCCTTCTATCTGATCAGTGTGACTGTACCCATTGTTCCGGCGCTTCCCTTTCCCATGTCTGATCCTTCCCATACCGTGCCATCCTCAAAG
>DAONFN010000407.1:0-1923 GCA_035403625.1 Bacteroidales bacterium | reverse complement strand
GCCGGCCGAATACCGCTATATCCGCACCATCGGGGCCGATGCTGTAGGTATGTCGACCGTGCCCGAAGTGATTGCCGCCCGGCACATGGGTCTGAAATGCTTTGCCGTTTCAGTGATTTCCGACCTGGGCGTTCCCGGCAAGATCGTTGAGATCACCCATAAACACGTCATCAACGCCGCGAGTGCCGTGGAACCCCTGATGACCCGCATTATCCGCGACCTGGTCGCCGGATAGATGTTCACCGGATATTGATATCCAGCACTTTGATCTTCCACCGGTCGCCGACCTTACATCGTTTCTGACCAAACGATAAGGAGATGGCGCCGGCTGCCACGCATCCCCCGGAAATGAGAAACATATCCGGCGAAAACAATTTTTCGTGGTTGAGAAGGTGATTGATGCCGATGATGGAAAAAATTCCCGCTCCTGCTATCATCAAAATCTTTCCTGCCCTCCGGGGAGATGAAAACTTCACATATACGGAATGAATATCGCAGGTCATGACCGGATATGATCGCATTCCCTCCACCGTAACCCATCCCGAATCCAGGACGCCCAGCCGTCCCGTGAGCAAAGTATCGGGCATTCCCACGCGGAATTTGACCGGATCACCGGCATGATACCAATGGCGCCTGTGGGTTCCGATACGTTCCAGCAACATTGTCTTCTGACCGGAGACAGAGCCGGCAAGGAGAAAGAGCGATAACCAGAGCAGAAAGGTTTTCATCGTCGAACGAGCCTATAAAGATAACATAAAATGGCAAATGTTTACCTTTGTCTTCTCTATGAAACCAAGCCTGGTCGTCCTGCTTCTCACACTTACGCTTTCCGCCTGTGTTCCGGCTTCAGGCCCGGTTCCCACCTATCTTCCGAAAGAAAAACGGCCTGACGCCCCGGCTGAACCCGTGCCGGCAAAGGGTGTGATGTCGGCCTGGGTACCGGAAAGGGCATCCCGGCACGGCCATCTCCGCAAAAGGAGGACCCTGGTTGCTCCTGCCGGTGACATAACCGGTAAAACGCCTGCCACTGTAGTCATCGACACAACCCGGATCCGAAGGCTCCGTCAGTTGCTGGCCACCGGTATCGAGCCGGATCTCAGTGAGAAATCGACCTTCGACCGACTTTTCCGGGAACCCATGCAGGAAGTTCTACCCCCGATGCTGGTGGTGGGCAGGGAGACCCTCTTGCGAATCAATTTCGATAACGACATCCTCGATTATACCGACCGTTTCTATACCAACGGCATCCGCCTGGAGGTTATTGCCCCCGGACTGAGGGCCAACCCGCTCAGCCGGTTGCTGCTCCCCTACTGGGGTTCGGGAACAAACCATTACGGACTGGCCCTGGTGCAGAACATGTACACCCCATCGACGACCAAGCTTGGCGGAATCCTTTACGGCGACCGTCCTTACGCCGCTTACCTCTTCGTTGGGGCTTTCAAGGTATCCACCGACCCGATCCGGAAGTTCAGACAAACCAGCGAGATCGACGCCGGGATCATCGGCCCGGATTCATACGGCGAATGGGTGCAACGGTCGTTTCACAATGCGGTGCCCACCAACAACGAGCCGTTGGGATGGGAGTACCAGGTGCAGAACGACATAGTATTGAATTACCAGGTGATGCTGGAAAAGGGGATCGCAGCCACCCGGCATTTCGATCTGGCGCTGACCGCCTCCGGTTCTGTTGGTACCCTTTACACCAACGCCACAGGCGGCGCCACCCTCCGGGCCGGGTGGTTCAATCCTGCTTTCGGTTTCCCGGTTTCGCCAACCGGCAGTACCCTCCGATCACAGTTGGCGGGAAGATTCCAGGCAAGCTTCTTTCTCAGGGGAAGTGCCAAAGCGGTTGGATACGATGCCACCCTGCAGGGCGGATGGTTAAACCATTCCAGCGCCTATACCTTTCCCGCCCGCGAAATT
>DAONFN010000406.1:0-1960 GCA_035403625.1 Bacteroidales bacterium | reverse complement strand
TCATCGCCCCACTGGTTCCCTTCCTGGCGAACGCCTTCATTGATGGTGATGATGCGGTTGTACGACAACCCGCGGATCACCGGTTTTGAGATGGCGCCACCTGTCGAAATCTCAGAAACCCCGGGTACGGTTGAAATGGCATTGATGAGGTTGGTGGAGGGCAGTGACAGCAGCTTGTCTTTCCCGATAGGAATGATGGAAAAACTGCTCCGGCTGTTGTCGGAAGAGAGGGCATTCCCGGTGACCACTACTTCATGTGCTTCGATGGCGGAAGGGGAGAGGCTGAAATCAAGCCGTTCGGCCGAGGCGAGATCGACACTGGCTATCTCCGCTGCATATCCCATGTAACTGGCCTGGACGAGCAGGGTAGCTTTCGGGAGGTTGATGAAATGGTACACACCATCCACACCGGCGACTGTCCCCGTTTTAAGTTCCGGAATGAAAAGAGTTGCGCCGGGTAAAACTTCCCCCGTCTCACGGTCGGTTATTTTGCCTGTCAGAGCCGACTGGCAGAATCCCGGCATGGAGATCATCCACACCAGTAGAATCGTCAGGACACGTTTCATCATAGAAAGGTAGGCAGCATGGATCTGATCACAAAAATAATGAACATTTGTTCGTTATTTACCAGAATCATGTAGTTTTGCAAAACAAAGTTACAGATTTGCCCGGAGGGCTTCATCGGTAACATGATCAGCCGAAGTATACATAATATGAAAGGAGATAACATGAAAATTGCGATTCCGAGCGACGATGGCATCCACCTGTCGCAACATTTCGGGCGGACCCGCGGGTTCGTAGTGGTTGATACAGAGAATGGCAGCATCACCGGGCAGGAGTACCGGACGAATACCTTCACCGGGCATGCTCTGGGCATGCATAGCGATCACCCTCACGGCCAGGAGGGACATGGTCATCATTCGCACCAAGGAATACTGGAAGCGCTTGGCGACTGTGCAGTGGTCATCGCCGGGGGAATGGGATACCGGTTATTAGAAGATCTCACCCAGGCCGGGAAGAAGATCTTTAATACCACCCAGCCGGAAGTTATAAAAGCCGTACAGCTCTTTCTTGCCGGTAACCTGATCAGTGATAAGGAATCCTGCGATCACCATTGATCATTCGGATCCGGTCAACCCGTATTACTCTTCTTTTCCGGCAGGGTCCGTCCTTTTAATGAGAGCGTTTACGGCCAGCCATGAAACCAGGATCAGCAGGGGCCAGGTGATGAACCAAAGGATCTGTGTCAGCATCGGATGAAGGTTTAATATACATGGGGTTCGTTGTGAATCTCCCCGACATCGATCTTCTTCCGGTCGATCGAACGCCAGGCATACCAGATATAAGCCAGTACGAAGGGTACGAGCAGCGAAACATAACTCATCGCCACCAGCGTGTAGCGGCTTGAGCAGCTGTTCTCGAGGGTCAGGGAACTCTGCAGGTCACGGGTCGAAGGATAATAGGCCGTATGATGGAACCCGGCCAGGAGAAAGAGCGAGAAGACCACAAGGACGGTTCCGATTCCGGTCGCCCAGATACCCTTTTCACCGCATTTGGCAAAATAGATCAGGGGCCGGATGATCCCCAGCAGGACCATCGCCGCGCCGAGCACGAACAGGATCGCCACAACGGGCATCCCCAGCAGGTTATGCAGGTATTTGAACGGCTCCATGGACACGGTTTTGGTGACCGGATCGACGGCAAATCCGGGCGAAAGGATCAGCCACACTGCAAACACCAGAAAGAAAACGACAAACGGGATTGCGTTGTACAGCAAGTGCTTCCTGACCCGGACGAGCATCGCGTCGTGATTCAGGCGGTTCATGAAATAGAGCAGGGCAAGCACCCGGGCCAGGAAGAAGACCGTAAGCCCCAGGGTGAGGTTTTGTACGTTCAGGGCGGCTTCCAGCCCGTAAGCCGGTCCAGTCCATTGCGAAATGACCGGCATCTGCATGCCTGT
>DAONFN010000405.1:0-2017 GCA_035403625.1 Bacteroidales bacterium | reverse complement strand
TGTCAGGACTGAAACAAACGGTACATTGTACGAAATCCAGTATGTTGATGAATATGGCCGTCCGCAATACTATAAAACCGACAATGCAAACGCTGCCGCCACCATCTCCACCAATAAAGTCTATTCAGGCGGCGGAGCAGGATTGAATTTAACCGGCTCGGGTATCTCGGTCAGGGAATGGGATGGAGGGAGTGTATTGTCAACGCACCAGGAATTCGGCACAAGGGTAACCGTGGTTGACGCGGTGGCTACCCACTATCATTCAACGCATGTAGCAGGTTCCATTATGGCTTCCGGTGTTGTTGCAGGCGCAAAAGGAATGGCATACCAGGCAGGTTTACGGTCGTTCGACTGGAATTCAGATGTCTCGGAGATGGCTGTTGAAGGTTCTGCCGGCGCGCTGATCAGCAATCATTCCTATGGTTATACCCGGGGCTGGAGCGGGAGTACCTGGTATGGAAATCCGGCCATCAGCACCCAGGAAGACTACCTCTTTGGATTTTATGACGTCAACACCCAGGAATGGGACCAGGTAGCCTATTATGCGCCCGGTTTTTTAATCTGCAAATCGGCGGGAAACGACCGTGGCGAATCGGGAACAGGATATCCGGCCGACGGACCCTACGATTGCATCGGTCAGCAGGGGGTCGCAAAAAACGTGCTTACGGTCGGTGCAGTCGCCGATATTGCCGGCGGCTATACAACACCGTCGAATGTGGTAATGAGTTCTTTCAGCTCGTGGGGACCTGCCGATGACGGAAGGATAAAACCGGATATTGTCGCCAATGGCATCAGCCTGTATTCAACCTATAATACAAGCAATACCAGCTATGCCTCTCTAAGCGGTACTTCAATGGCATCTCCTTCGGTGGCAGGATCTCTCGCTTTGCTGCAACAGCATCATTACACCCTCAAAGGTTACTATTTGCTTTCAGCCACCTTGAAAGCGCTGGTGATCCACACAGCCGATGAAGCCGGTCCCGATCCCGGCCCCGACTACATGTTCGGGTGGGGACTGATGAACACGAAAAATGCCGCTTTCAAAATATCAGAAGATCAGACAAATGATGTGATCCGTGAACTTACGCTGAACAACGGCGCCATGTACACGTATGACGTGGTTGCCCTGGGAACCCAACCCCTGAAAGTCACGATTGTCTGGACAGACCCGGCTGGAACTCCTCCTGCCGCCTCACTCGATCCGCTTACACCCATGCTGGTCAATGATCTGGATTTGCGGATCACCAGGCCGGGAAGCACCTTTTATCCCTGGAAACTCGACAGGGATAATCCGGCAAACGCGGCCACCAACATTGCAGAAAACAATGCTGACAACGTGGAAGTGGTCTATATCGCGAACCCGGTTGCAGGGGGCACCTACACAATCACCGTCGATCATGACGGTACTTTGAGCGGGGGATCGCAGGGGTATTCGATGATCATCAGCGGAGCTGAAGTTTCAGCGCTTCCCCCGGCAGCTGATTTTACCGCCGGAAACACCAATCCGGCCGTCAATACCCAGGTTAATTTCACCGATATGTCAAGCGAAATTCCATCAAGCTGGAACTGGAATTTCTCTCCTTCAACGGTAACCTATCTGAACGGAACAACCCCGGCATCACCGAATCCACAGGTCCAGTTCACAGCCGCAGGCCCCTATACCGTGACCCTCACGGCTGCCAATACACATGGCAGTGACGCGGAAACCAAAACAAATTACATAAATGTGGTATCCTGCGCCGCGAAAACATTGCCGTTCACCGAAAACTTTCCCTCAACGGCCATCCCCGCCTGCTGGACACAGGCAGACCACCAGGGAAACGGCCAGGTGTGGCAATTCGGAACCATCATCGGGGAATCTCCCAACCCGGCCCTCACCGGAAACTACGTTTTCCTGAACAGCGACGCTTACGGAAACGGAAACACACAAAATGCCGATCTCATCACGCCGGTCCTCGATCTGTCGCCATACTCCTCGGTAACCCTCCAGTTCAACCATTATTTTCAAAGCTATACT
>DAONFN010000404.1:0-2271 GCA_035403625.1 Bacteroidales bacterium | reverse complement strand
AGCTGCCGGTTTTCGTGACCGCCACCTGCGAGTTCAGCCGTTTCGACAACCCGGAACGTTTCACCGCAGGCGAGATGCTGATCCTCCGCCCTGAAGGAGGGGCCATCGCCCTCTATTCAACCACGCGGCTGGCCTATGCAGGCACCAATATCCAGTTGAATACCAGCTTTTTCGAACATTTTATGGATAAAGGACCCGATGGCCGGTACATCCGGATGGGCGACCTGATCCGCCTTTCGAAGAATGATATCAACAACAACAGCCAGTTGCGGAATTTCGTGCTGCTCGGCGATCCTGCGCAGCATATCGCCTTCTCCGACCTGAATGTTAAAACCACCTCCATCGACGGGAAACCTTTGTCATCTGCTGATACCTTGACGGGGTTATCCACCGTGACGGTCAAAGGACGTATCGAGGATGCCGGCGGCAACAAAGTCACCTCCTTCAACGGGACAGTGAGTTGCCGGGTGTATGATAAACCCGTCACCAATACAACCCTGGGTAACCGTGGAGGTTCCGACAACTGGCCGGCTGAATTCACCCTACAGAACAGCCTGTTGTTCAGGGGAGATGTGGCGGTGAATGCCGGAGATTTTACCTATACCTTCGTTGTTCCGCGAACCATCGCACTCCCTTATGGGATGGGCAAATTCAGCTATTTTGCTTGGAATGAAACCACCGATGCCACGGGCTATTCCGAATGCATGATCGGGGGCCGGAACGCTTCCATCGATCCGGTCAACGACGGACCGGACATTGCGCTGTACCTCGACGACCGAAGCTTTATCAGTGGCGGAACTACCGGGGAGGCTGCGATCCTGCTGGCCGACCTGGCGGATACCAACGGAGTGAACAGCGTCGGACTGGGACTGGGGCATGAGATCGAGGCGGTGCTCGACAACGACCGGGCCCACGCGATGATATTAAATGACTATTATGAGCCGCTTCTCAACTCCTATACCCGCGGAACCATTGCCTATCCGCTCGACGGGTTGTTGCCGGGCACCCATACACTCAGCCTGAAGGCGTGGGACATGTATGACAACTCTTCGGTACGCACCATCTCCTTTACCGTACCCGAGCGTGCGGGGATGAAAGTACGAAATGTACTGAATGCACCCAACCCGCTGGTCGATCACACTGATTTCTGCTTCCAGCCCGAAGGGTCAGACTACGGGGCGCTGAGTGTCAGCATTACAGTGTATAACCTGAAAGGAAAGGCGGTACGCCGCTTTGAGCAGGTTTTTGATGAGCCGGGTACCGGGGGGATGAAGATCTCCTGGGATGGTACCGATGAAAGGGGTAAGCGGCTGGCTGCCGGTCTGTACCCGTATAAAGCCGTATTCCGGACCGGCAGCGGCACCGTCCGTGAAACTTCACAAAAGCTTGTTATTGCACGATAGACCAGAGATTTATATTTTATTTCCGGATCATTTTTCGAAGGGTGGCAATATCCGAACAGTAAAAACGTTAATTTAGCGCCCTATTTTTTTAATGTATATCAGATTAGAATTCAGCAGATGAACATCAGATTATCACTTCTCCTTTCCTGTGTGTTAGCGGTTACGGCCGTTTTCGGGCAGAATACCGAACCTTCCGACGGAAGCCGTGTGATTTCCACCGCAGTGCCTTTCGTCACCATCTCTCCGGATGCCCGTTCGGGCGGGATGGGAGACGTCGGTGCCGCGACTACCCCCGACGTTTATTCCATGTACTGGAACCCTGCCAAGTATGCCTTTATCGACAAGACTTTCGGATTTGGTGTGGGGTATGTGCCCTGGCTCAGGAACCTCGTGAATGACATCGGTCTCGCATCGGTGGCCGGCTACGGAAAGTTCGGCGACAAGCAGGCCATTGCCGCCAGCCTCCGGTTCTTTTCGATGGGAGAGGTGATGTTCACCAACGATGTCGGCGATGAACTGGGAGCAGTTAAGCCCAACGAATGGGCCCTCGACGCCACCTATGCGCGCAAATTCTCCCGCGAATTCTCAGGAGCAGTGGCAGCCCGGTTCATCTATTCGAACCTGGTACCAGTCAATTATGGTAACATTGAAGTCCGCCCCGGGAAATCGATTGCCGCCGATATAGCGATGTATTACCATCACGAAATGGAGATCCAGGGCGTCAGCAATGCCTTTTTCGATTTCGGTCTGAATATCTCCAATATCGGGGTGAAAATGTCATACAGCAGCACCTCCATCGTAAGGGATTTTATTCCCACCACGTTACGGCTCGGACCCTCTTTCACCATGGATCTGGACGAATACAACC
>DAONFN010000403.1:0-2383 GCA_035403625.1 Bacteroidales bacterium | reverse complement strand
GGAGAGGGGAGGCCATTCACCAGAAGACCGATATTTTCCAGAAGATCCTCTGGTATTCTTATGCCGATGATCCGGGAAACATGGTTGCGGTTCCGGTGGAGGATGTCAGGTATATCCTCGCGGAGAATAAAAAAGGGAATTTTCCCGAAAAACTGGAAGATTATATACTGAAGGTCGAGCCGAAAGGGGTCCAGGAGAATATTCCGCTGCACGATGATCTGACCCGCTTCGACAACCAGTAGTCACTCAGCATACCTTCAGCCATGATCCATTCGTTTTACCGCTTTTTCGCTCTTTTTGCGATCCTGGCGGCCCTGACAGGGTGCGATCCCGGGAGGGTTTATGAAGAACACCAGGCCATCCGCGAAGGAATATGGAACGTTCGTGATAAAAAAGAATTCCGGACAGAGATCAACGACCTTGCCACATCATACAATGTTTACCTGGATATCCGGAATGACCGCGACTATCCCTACTCCAACCTCTTCCTTTTCATGGATACCGAATATCCCGGAGGAAAGATCTCCCGTGATACGGTCGAGCTGACACTGGCCGATTATGACGGACGATGGCTGGGATCCGGGACCGGAAGTGTGAAATTCTCCCGTTTCTTGTTCCGGAAAGATGTGAAATTCAGGGAACGGGGAAAGTACCGCTTCCTTTTCGAGCAGGCAATGCGGATAAATGAACTGCACGGAATCCGCGACATCGGCATCCGAATTGAAAAACAAAAGTAACCCCCGTACCTTTATCCTTCTATACCTTCACCATGGCCGGTCCCGCTGCAAGTTCACCACAAGTCAGAAAGTACCTCAAAGGGTTTTGGGTGACCTATGCCGTATTTATAGTCCTGGCGGCTATCTTTTTCATCGCCATCGCTCAGGGGTTATTCGGAAAGATGCCCACCTTCGAGGAGCTGGAAAACCCGAAGAGCAACCTGGCCACCGAGGTGATCTCATCCGACGGCAAGTTGCTTGGAAAGTATTTCATTGAGAACCGCTCGAACACCCCCTATCACGAGTTGTCGCCTCATGTCATCAATGCGCTCATTGCCACCGAAGATGCCCGGTTTGAAAAACATTCGGGGGTCGATGCCATTGCCATTTTCCGGGTCGTGTGGGGAGTGGTCTCCGGGTCGTCGAAGGGAGGCGGATCCACCATCACCCAGCAGCTGGCAAAGAATCTTTTTCCCCGAAAACAGGACCGTTCTTTTCTTGAAACCGTCCTGATCAAGTTCAAGGAATGGATTACGGCGGTAAAGCTCGAACGGAACTATTCCAAGGACGAGATCCTGGCCATGTATCTGAATACGGTAGATTTCGGAAGTCAGTCGTACGGGATTAAATCGGCCGCCAAGACTTACTTCAACAAGGAACCCTCTCAGGTAAACGCCGAAGAAGCCGCCATGCTGATCGGGATCCTGAAGGCTCCTACCTGGTTCAGCCCTGTCCGGAACCCGGCACGTGCCCTCGATCGCCGGAACACGGTACTTCACCAGTTGATGAAGTACGACTATATTACGCGTGAAGCCTTTGACTCGCTGAAAGCATTGCCCGTCGATATGACCAATTACCGCATCCAGGATCATACATCGGGCATTGCCACCTATTTCAGGGAATACCTGCGCACGGTGCTGGCGGAGTGGTGTCAGCAACACCCCCGTGAGGATGGGACGCCCTATAATCTTTACCGTGACGGGTTACGGGTGTACACCACGATCAACTACCGGATGCAGGAGTATGCCGAGGCTGCGATGACAGAGTACCTGAGCAAGGAGCTGCAGCCTGCCTTCTTCAAACACTGGAAAGGGGTGCCGAATGCGCCTTTTGCGTTTGAGGAGGCCAATGTTAAAAAGGAGACGGAGAACCTCATGACGGCTGCCATGCGCCGGTCGGATCGCTATTATCACGGGAAAACAAAGGGATTTGCCGACGATCGGATACTGGAGGAATTCCGGGTGCCGGTAAAGATGAAAGTATTCTCGTACAGGGGGGTAATCGATACCGTGATGACTCCCTACGATTCCATCCGGTATTATAAGTTCTATCTTCAGTCGGGTCTTATGGCAATGGATCCGCATAACGGCGAGGTACGGGCCTATGTCGGGGGGATCAACTACCGGTTTTTCCAGTACGATCATGTGAAATTGAGCAAGCGCCAGGTCGGATCGACCTTTAAACCTTTCCTCTATACCCTGGCCATGCAGGAAGGCGAATCGCCCTGCACCCGTTATCCGAATGTGCAGCCGGTGATCGACCTGGGCAACGGCGAGGTATGGGCCCCTGAAAATGCCAGTGAAGAGCGGCTCGGCGAGATGGTCACCCTGAAATGGGCGCTGGCTAACTCCAACAACTGGGTTTCGGGGCAGTTGATCCGGAAATAT
>DAONFN010000402.1:0-2469 GCA_035403625.1 Bacteroidales bacterium | reverse complement strand
CGTTGCGAAGTTGTTCCTGGCCTGCGCCCGGCGGGAGCCCGATCGGTTCCGGATCATCCGTTACGAAGATCTTGTCACTGATAAAACTGCCGTGATGGCGGATCTCTGCGAATTTATCGGCATTCCTTTCGATCCCGGGGTTTTCGACTTTTACCGGAAAAAGGAGGAGACTTTCCGGGCCTACGAAAACCCGCTGGTGGAACGCTTTCACGGAAGCCTGATGAACCCGGTGAACACGGGCCGGATGGATCAATGGAAAAAGGGGATGACAGCCGCCGAGGTGCGTTTGGCAGACCACGTGGCCGGTAAATATGCCGATCGTTTCGGTTATTCGCGAGAAGACCGGAAATTTCACTTCTCCCTGTGGCTCAGGAGTCTGCCGGCCCAGGTTTACGGCTACCTGATCTTCCGCGTTTATTACTACGGCTCGATGCTGCCGGCGGGGCTCAGCCTGTGGCTTTCGGTCCGCCTTCTCGTGCTGGTCAGGACATGGCACCGGTTCCGCGGCCAGCATCCCGAAACAGAACAAAAAGACAAAGAAACGGCATAACGCCGATCCAATATCAAAGGCCATGGAAATTCCGTTTTTCTTCATCCTGGGCCGGCCACGTTCGGGCACCACCCTGCTGAAAACCCTGTTCGACGCACATCCGAACGTCAAGATCCCGCCCGAGTTGCCCATCTTCCTGCCGCTGTACCAGAAATTCAGGCGGGTGAAACGATGGGACCGGGAGCATATCCTGTCATTTGTCGACCATGTTTTCGCGCCGAATGTGTTCAACACCCGGAAGATTGAGAACCTGCGCATCGACCGGGAACGGTTCACGGCCGACCTGCTCGCCATGGAGAACCAGTGCACCATCCAGGACCTGCTCATCAAGCTGAACGAACATACTTTCTCTGTCTTTCCCAAGGAGGATATCCGGCTGGTGGGCGACAAAAACCCCGTTTATTCGGTGTACATGAGGAGATTGATCCGCATCTTCCCGAAAGCCTGGTTTGTTTGCATCGTGCGTGATTACCGCGATAATTTCGTATCCCTGAAAAACCTGGAGCAAAACCTCATGGAAGCGCCTGTCCTGACGCTCCAGATCGCCCGGTGGAAGTACGTCACCCGGTTGTTCCTCAAATTCCAGGACAAATACCCCGAGCGGTTTTACCTCGTCCGTTACGAGGATCTGGTGATGAAGCCGGAAGAGACGGTGCGCGAATTATGCGCCTTCCTGAGCATCCCCTATCACCCGGAAGTTTTTGAGTTTCACAGAAAAAAGGAAGAAGTAATGGAGGCTTTTTCGGATGCGCGTATTGCCGCGATCCATAAAAGCCTGATGGATCCGGTGAACACGGGCAGAATGGGACTATGGCAGAAACAGCTGACCGACCTGGAGGTCCGGATCGCCGACCAGATTGCCGGGCACACAGCCGATATCATGGGGTATGAGCGGAAAAGCCGGAAGTTCAGCCTGAAGGTCTACCTGAAATCACTCCCGATGCAGGCGTATGGTCTCCTGCTGTTCCGGCTGATGCAGTGGTCATCGCTGCTCCCTTACCGCAGCAGCCGGTGGATTGCGCTCAACCTGCCCCGCCTGGTGCGGGTGTATCGCCGTTTCTCGGAAAAAAGCGCCCTGGCGGATCAGGAAAAGAAGTAAACCCTTCCTTCTGCGGTCTCTTCTACCCGGTCGGGGGTGAGGTTTTTCCTGACGACCTCCTCCCATTGAAGCACTACCGGGTTGTTGAAATCTTCCTTCTCCACGATAAACCTCATGGCAGGATCCTGTTCCATCAGGAGAATAGCCTTTTTCAGCTTTGCCGTTTTCCGGTAGAAATGCTCACGGGTAACGAACCATCGCTGGTTGTTCTCTTCTTCCTGCCCGGGGCATAATTCGTATCCCAGTCCTGCGATAAACTTTTGGGTGGCGGTATTTTCACGCAATACCCTGGCATATCCCCGTTCCCATCCAAAAAGGAAAAACTGGATCTCCGTGGTCATATACGATAAGATAGCAGGAAGTGCCGTTTTATGGAACTTCGGATCGGCGATGAAGATACCCCCTTCAAATTCCCTCTTTTCCCAATCGATGTTTTTAAGGTTGATCACCCCGACCTTTTCGCCCCGGTACTCGAAAATCGTGTAGAGGTTATGAATGTTGTTGATCGTACTGAACCATTCCTTCTGCATTTCGGCGGTGATATAATCACGGAATTCGTAGTTCTGCACGACTAAAGGATTGTTGCGCCAGTTCCGGACCAATTCGAGATCGTTCTCTTTCAGCAGGGTGACGGTGATTCCGTATTTGATGGCTTTCATGGGGACAGGAGGTCAGAAGTGACGAATGACGAGTGACGAGTGACGAGTGACGAGTGACAGAGTAACGGAGTGATTGAGTGATTGGATGATTGGTCGGTTGATTCGTTGTCAGCCGGGTCACGATTCAATCCAGGACCAGCTTTACGGAATAAGGCGGTTTT
>DAONFN010000401.1:0-2481 GCA_035403625.1 Bacteroidales bacterium | reverse complement strand
CGAGAGCTGGGCCGCTGCATGGGCAGCAGCCAGGGAAACGCCAAGGATTGCATTTGCACCGAGTTTCGATTTATTGGGGGTGCCGTCAAGTTCGATCAGTTTATTGTCGATTTCTATCTGCTCGGTTACCAGCATACCCTGGATCTCCTCGGCAATGGTTTCGTTTACATTACGAACCGCCTGCAGCACACCTTTGCCCAGGTAGGTCTTTTTGTCGCCATCCCGAAGTTCTACTGCTTCGTGGACACCCGTTGAAGCGCCCGAGGGCACGGCTGCGCGGCCAATGATTCCGTTGTCCAGGATGATATCGACCTCAATGGTCGGGTTCCCTCTCGAGTCGAGGATTTGCCTGGCATGGGTTGAAAGAATTGTACTCATAACTTTTTCTTGTTTTTAGATGCTTTAAAAACGGAAAGGATAACAACGTTTCGTCTGTTATCCTTTCTCCTGGTTATCTGTAAGGTCTGATTTTTCGACCGCTATGCCTCCGGCTGGGTTCCTTCCGTTTCGGCAGCCGGTTCTTCTTTTGTTTCCGGCTCTTTCTCCGTAACCGGTTCGGCAGGCTTTTTCGGTGCTTTCTTTGTCTTGGGAGCTTCCTCTGCCGTTTCCTTCGGGGTCACTGAGGCATCTTCCGCCTTTTTCTTTGCACCGGCTCTGCGACGGCGTGTGGATTTTGCCTTCGATTCATCCTTGACCGAGAGCATGGCCTCGTTGTAATCGACCAGCTCGATGAGGCACATCTCTGCATTATCGCCAAACCGGTTACCGGTTTTCAGGATTCGGGTGTATCCTCCGGGCCGATCCATGATCTTTTTCGAGATCTCCTTGAACAGTTCCGTTACCGCTTCCTTATTTTGCAGGTAGCTGAACACGGTGCGCCGTGAATGAGTAGTATCCTCCTTCGACTTGGTGATCAGGGGTTCTATGAAAACGCGGAGGGCTTTGGCCTTAGACACGGTTGTGTGGATCCGTTTATGAATGATCAGCGATGCCGCCATGTTCGACAGCATGGCCTTACGGTGGGCACTTTTCCTTCCTAAATGGTTAAATTTCTTCTGATGTCTCATCTCGGTTAATCCTTATCTAATTTATATTTCGTCGTATTCATGCCGAATTCGAGTCCCTTCGATTTCACAAGTTCCTCCAGCTCGGTAAGTGATTTCTTGCCAAAATTGCGGAATTTCAGCAGGTCGTTTTTATTGAAAGCCACCAGGTCGCCAAGGTACTCGACATCCGCCGCTTTCAGGCAGTTCAGGGCTCTCACCGAGAGGTCCATGTCGACCAGCTTGGTCTTCAGCAACTGGCGGATATGAAGGCTCGTTTCGTCAAACTCTTCGGTAACCGCTTTTTCCGCTGAATCGAGGGTGATTCTCTCATCCGAGAAGAGCATAAAGTGGTGGATGAGGATCTTGGCAGCCTCTTTCAGGGCATTTTTCGGATGGATCGACCCGTCGGTTATTACTTCCAGCACAAGTTTCTCGTAGTCGGTTTTCTGTTCAACCCTGAAGTTCTCAATGTTGAACTTGACATTTTTGATCGGGGTATGTACCGAATCAATGGCAATGCGGCCCAGCGAAGAACTGAGGGTTTTGTTCTCTTCTGCAGGAACATATCCGCGTCCCTTGTCCACCGAAATCTCCACCGTGAGTTTCACGTTCGATTCCATGTGGCAGATCACCACTTCCGGGTTCAGCACCTGGAATACCGACAGGAATTTATTGATATCGCCTGCCTTGAATTCACTCTGCTGGGCAATGATCACGGTGACCTTTTCGGAACTTTCAGTCTCGATCAAGCGTTTGAACCTGATCTGCTTCAGATTAAGTATAATCTCCGTAACATCCTCGATCACCCCCTTAATGGTGGAGAACTCCTGTTCCACCCCTTCGATCTTCACCGAAGTGATGGCAAAGCCTTCCAGGGAGGAGAGGAGTATCCTTCTGAGCGCATTTCCGATGGTCACGCCAAACCCAGGTTCAAGCGGGCGAAATTCGAACACCCCCCTTGAATCATCGGCTTCCACCATGATCACCTTATCCGGTTTCTGGAACGGTAATATTGCCATAATGATTTATTTTTTTTATTATTTCGAGTACAATTCGACGATCAACTGCTCCTTGATGTTTTCGGGGATCTGGTCCCGTTCCGGGTAGCTGGTGAATTTACCGGTCATCAGGGCGCTGTCCCACTCCAGCCAGGGGTACTGGCTACCACGGCCTGAAAGGGAGTTGATAATCACTTCAAGCGATTTGGAACGTTCCCGTACGGAGATCAGGTCACCGGGGCGCAATTCCATTGAAGGGATGTTTACGATTTTCCCGTTGACCAGGATGTGGCGGTGGCCGATGAGATGGCGGGCACCGTCGCGCGTCGGGGAAATACCCAGACGGAAAACGACGTTATCGAGACGCGATTCAATCAGCTGGAGCAGCACTTCCCCGGTGATTCCCCCTTTGCGGGCGGCCTTAGGAACGTATTCCG
>DAONFN010000400.1:0-2550 GCA_035403625.1 Bacteroidales bacterium | reverse complement strand
TGCAACAGAATTAGATTGAATCTTTGCCATCGGAATAACATAATCCTTTCACCCAGTTTCTTATCGAACCCGAAAAAGTGTACTTTTGTAACCCAATTAATAATCCAATAATCCACTTGATATGAAGAAGTTCATCTATTCCTTCGCATTGTTAATGTTCACCGCCTTTGCACTGAATGCACAGGATGCAGCAACCGCCCAGCCGGCCCAGCCGGAGAATCCGAATGCCCCTGAAATCCAGTTCGATAAGACGGTACATGACTACGGTACAATCGTCCAGGGTGGCGACGGAACCTGCGAATTCAAATTCACCAACGTCGGTAAAGAGCCCCTGATCCTCTCCCGGCCGCAGTCGTCATGCGGCTGTACCGTTCCTACCTGGCCGCAGGAGCCGGTTCTCCCGGGTAAGAGCGATGTGATCAAGGTTACCTATAACACCAACAATGTCGGGACGATCAACAAGACCGTCACGGTGACCTCGAATGCCAAGACGAACCGCGTGGTACTGCAGATCAAAGGCACGGTGACCCCGAAACCGGCCACCACCATGCCGGAAAAACCGGCAGAACCGGGCGCTGCTCCGATTCAGAAGTAACTTTCCAAAAATAAAAAACGCATCAGGCCAGCCACAAGCTGGCTTTGATGCTTTGTAAAACCCTCTCATTATGCCTCCTATTTCACAACGCGGACAAGCCTGTCCGCCCTCCCCGATCCGCAAACTCGTTCCTTACTCCGATGAAGCCAAGAAAAGAGGGATCAAAGTCTACCATTTAAATATCGGCCAACCCGATATCGAAACCCCTGCCAATGTGCTCGATAAGATCCGTCACACGGACCTTAAAGTGGTGGAATACAGCCATTCGGCAGGGATCCTTTCGTACCGGAAGAAACTGACGGAATACTACCGCCAGAACGGCATCGAGGTCACACCCGACCAGATGATCGTTACCACGGGTGGTTCAGAAGGCATCCTGTTCGCGATGCTGACCTGCCTCAACCCGGGCGACGAGGTGATCATCCCCGAACCCTTCTATGCCAATTATAATGGGTTCGCCACTGCAGCCGGAGTCGTAGTTAAACCCATTGCTTCCTACATCGACAACGGATTTGCCCTGCCACCGATCAGCGCATTCGAGGATGCGATCACCCCGCGAACCCGGGCCATAATGGTGTGCAACCCCAACAATCCCACCGGCTACCTCTATTCAAAAGAAGAGTTGGAAATGCTGCGTGACATTGTAAAAAAGCACGATCTCTACCTGTTTGCCGACGAAGTTTATCGCGAATTTTGCTACGACGGCATGAAGCATTTCTCGGTGATGCAACTCGAAGGCATCGACAATAATACGATCCTGCTCGACTCCATCTCCAAGCGCTACAGTGCCTGCGGCGTCCGCATCGGGGTTATGATCTCCCGAAACAAAGAGGTGATGGCCACGGCGATGAAATTCGCCCAGGCCCGGCTCAGCCCGCCCACCTTCGGCCAGATCGCCGGGGAAGAAGCGGTGAACACTCCGCCAAGCTATCTCGCCGCAGTGCTGAATGAATATGTCAAACGCCGCGATATCGTCATCCAGTCCATCAACCGGATGGAAGGCTGTTTCTGTCCCAACCCGGGTGGTGCATTCTACGCTGTTGCCCGCCTGCCAATCGACGACTCCGACCGTTTCTGCCAGTGGCTCCTTGAAAATTTCAGCTTCGAGGGACAAACCGTCATGCTGGCCCCGGCGACCGGATTTTACTCCACCCCGGGCCGCGGGCGCGACGAGGTCAGGATCAGCTATGTGCTCAATCTCAAGGACCTGGAAAATGCCATGCGTTGCCTGGAGGAGGGATTGAAAGTTTATCCCGGCCGTATCTGAGCCTCAGTACAAGAGGTATTTACGCCGGATTTTCATGAACTTACGGAGGTCATCCTGCCATGACCTCCGTATTTCTTTTTCCGTCATCCCCGCAAGGATCTGTTTCTTTAACACAGGGGTACCGGCCAACTTGTCGAAATAGGAAGTGAAGAAAGGCTCCGGTCCTTTCCAGGCATGGCAGGCCCGGATCAGCCAGGAGAGGATGAGTCGACCGGAATCTCCGGGATTATTGCGAAAGTACTGCCGAAGATCCTCCCCCCGGCAGAGTTTCCCTTCGCAGGGAGGATGCTCGCTCACACCCGGTATGGGGTGCGGGGTGAAAGAAAAATCACCATAATCCAGCAAGGGATGACCATATGCGGAGAACGGAAATGTTGTACCGCGGCCAACGCTGACGGGAGTCCCTTCGAACAGGCAGAGCGAGGGATAGAGGGTCACGGAAGTGCTGTCGGGAAGGTTGGGCGACGGGCGGACCGGCAACACATACCGGGAACGGTGGTCGTACCCGGCGAGCGGGATCACCGTCAGGTCGCATCGCAAGCCGCCCTTCAGCCATCCTTCGCCGTTAACCATGCCGGCATATTCCCCGATGGTCATCCCATATACCACCGGAACCGGGTGCATCCCGACGAATGACCGGCAACTGTCAACCAGTACCGGTCCGTCGGTATAATATCCATTCGGGTTG
>DAONFN010000399.1:0-2629 GCA_035403625.1 Bacteroidales bacterium | reverse complement strand
CACGCGGATCTCCTACCCCTACTTCAACTCCATCAGCCGGGATGTGACGCTCACCCCCGACAGCACCACCCGCATCGGTACGATCTATACTACCTACAAACCAGAAGCGAAGTTCGTCTGGAGGGAGGACTTTGAGGATGTCGGCAAGACCCTCGACACCGTGAATAGCAGCTCCGCCTGGCTGGCAAACACGGAATCGGGTTCCCCACTTACCTTTGAAGGGAACCATTCGGGGATCGTGGCGCTGGATACGACGCACAGTTACTGCGAATTCCAGACACACCAGGAGTACACCATCCCCAAGTCGGCGGCCTACCTCGAAATGAATTTCAATACCAGCAATTCGCTGATCGTTGGGGTGACTACCTACGGGTCGGTTGTTGCATACCAGACTCCGATCATCACCCTCAATACGACCGCCGGACAATGGAAAAAGATCTATATCGACCTGTCCAACACCCTGAACGCCTACGATGGAATGCTGACCTACCGGGTCTATTTCCGGGTGTTCAAAGATACGGGGGTCGACAGTGCGCGGGTGCTCATCGACAATCTCAAGGTGGTCACCTATAAATAGCGGTTAACGGAGTGGCAAACCAGGAAACACGCTTCAATGAATAAACGGTTACAGGTTCTACGTTACGTCATCGCCGACCTTCTCGCGGCTTTTCTTGCCTGGACGCTCTTTTTCGTCTATCGCAAGTACGCGGTTGACCACCAGGTGTTCAGTCATCCGGGCGCCATCCTCAGCGACCCCAACCTTTATTACGGGGTGACCATCATCCCTATCTTCTGGCTGATCCTCTATACCCTCATCGGGACCTACCGGAAGATCTACCGGAAGGCGCGATTGCGGGAATTCGGGCAAACCACGCTGATCACGCTTATCGGGGTGACGATCATTTTCTTCTCGCTGATCCTCGACGATGTGATCATCAACCAGCGAACCTACGTTGAATTCTTCTTCATCCTCTTCTTCCTGCACCTCTTCTTCACCGGACTGGCCCGGTTCACCCTGACCTCGCAAACCGCCTACCGCATCCACCACAAGATCATCGGGTTCCGGACCATCATCATCGGGAGCAACGGGAATGCCGTCTCCATCTACCACGAGATCGAGAACCAGGAGAAGTCGTCGGGCAACAAATTCGTCGGCTTTATCAGCGTGGAGGAGTATCCCACCTACAAACTCGCGGAGTCGATCCCCCACCTGGGCAGGCTCCACGACCTCAACCGGCTGGTCAAGGAATTGAATATTGAAGAGGTGGTCATCGCCATCGAACATTCGGAAAACCATACCATCGAAAAGATCATCACCCAGTTGGAAGATACCGATGTGGTGATCAAAATTATCCCGGCCATGCAGGATATTCTCATGGGGACGGTCAAAACGACCTCGATTTTCCATGCCCCGCTGATCCAGATCTTTCCCGACCTGATGCCCGACTGGCAGTTGTCGCTCAAGCGCATTCTCGACATCGTCATTTCGGTGATCTGCCTGTTGCTGCTCTTCCCGGTCATGCTTATCACAGCCATCCTCATCAAACTTACCTCGCCGGGGCCCATTTTCTTTTCGCAGGAACGCATCGGGCTGAAAGGCAGGCCTTTCCTGATGCATAAGTTCCGCACGATGTTCCGCGATGCCGAGGAAAACGGTCCGCAACTCTCTTCGAAGAACGACCCGCGCATCACCCGCGTGGGAAGATTCCTGCGCCAGTTCCGCGTCGATGAAGTTCCCCAGTTCTACACCGTGCTGAAGGGCGATATGAGCCTGGTGGGCCCGCGCCCGGAACGCCAGTTTTACATCGACCTCATCATGCAGCGCGCGCCGCATTACCGTCTGCTGCACAAGGTAAAGCCCGGCATCACCTCGTGGGGACAGGTCAAATACGGTTACGCCGAGAACATCGACCAGATGATCGAACGGCTGAAATTCGACCTGCTCTACATCGAGAACATGTCGCTTGCGATGGATTTCAAGATCTTAATCTACACAGTGCTGATCATCATCCAGGGGCGAGGCAAATAACCGGTCTTCCAGCGCTCCCATCACTTCCGTTGCCTTTCCCTGCAAAAAGATATCCGTGACGTGCTCCGTATAGTGCGACGGCTCCGGGTTGATCTCGATGATCTTCGCCCCGGCCTGCTTGGCTATCAACGGCAACTGGTTGGCAGGCATCACCTCGCCGGTGGTGCCGATGATCAGGAAAATGTCGGACCAGGAAGCTGCTTCGGCCGACTCGCTCATGGCACGCGCCGGGATAGCCTCGCCGAAAAAGACGAAGGCGGGTTTCAGCACCCCGCCGCACTCACGGCAGGTGGGAGGGAGGTGGTCGAGGCTGATCTCCGAAGCACGGTATTCGCGGTTACAATGCAGACAGGTGAGGGTCCCGCAACTCCCGTGAAATTCGGTGATGATGCGGCTGCCGGCCTCCTGGTGAAGGTTGTCGATGTTCTGGGTGATGGTGCGGGCGAGCAGTCCTTCCTGTTCCATCCGGGCCAGCACCCGATGCGCCCGGTTGGGCTTCGCCTTCCCGAAGAAATCGTAGAAGATCTCCTTGATGAGCACCCACGCTGCACCCGGATCGGCCATAAAATGGTCGAGGTCGAGAGTGTACGGATCGTATTT
>DAONFN010000398.1:0-2630 GCA_035403625.1 Bacteroidales bacterium | reverse complement strand
TTTTCAGCAAATTTTATCAGCGGGGCAAAGCAGCCCCCTTTCCGGGGAAAGGGGGCTGGGGGTATGGCGAAAAAAAGAAACACATCAAAAAAATGAAATGTGTATAAAGAGTAGCTCCGGGTCAGGGCATCTGCAGGGAGATTCCCCGGAAGTATTCGAGCAGGGAACCGGTGATGATGAAGGCGCCGATGATGATAAAGAGCAGTCCCACGATCCGGTTCATCCAAAGCCTTACCTGGGGGTTCCCGGCCACCTTGATCTTATTGGCCAGCACGACTTTCAGGATATCGGTCATCAGGATCACGCCGAGGCTTCCGGTAAAGAAAAGGGCGACCGCCTGCTGATTCCCGCCGTAGGTGGCATTGATGGCGATCATGGAGGTGAGCCAGAAGACCCAGAGAAAGGGATTGGCGAAATTGAGGATAAAACCCTTGAAAAAGTAGGGCAGGGCGCCCGGCTTCTTGACGTGGATCTCGTTGATGGGTTCCACCTGTTCGGTCGTGGCCATCTTTCGGAAAAGGGTGATGATCCCGAAGGCCGTCATGACCAGTCCGCCGAGGATTCCAAGCACCAGGTGATAGCTGGGGTTGGTGATGATGGCGGAGGCGCCGAAGTAAAAGCCCACCACCAGGGTAAGGTCGCTGAAAAAGATCCCTGCCGCCAGGAATATCCCGGTTTTAATTCCGTGCTTGATGCTGGTTTGCAGCAGGGCGAAAAGGGCGGGCCCGAGTGAAATGGCCACCGTCAGGCCCAGGATGATCCCTTCGAACAGCGGATGAAGAATCGAGGTCAACGGTCGTTACGGGTTTTATGCGATTTCACATACTCTTCCCACTGATCCCGCTGGCTGTTCTTGAGGACCCGGGGGAATTTATGTGCCCCTCCCTCCTTTCCGCGGGCTTTCATCCAGTCGTGAAACACCTGCAAAGGTAGCACTTCGGCCGATACATCGCGAATCGCCTCCAGCCGTTCCACGCGGTAATCGTCGTTCAGCAGTTTCAGGTATTCGTCGAGACGCGCGGCTGCCAGTGCGGGATCGAGGGCATCGTCGGTACCCAGGTACCAGCGGTGTGCGAACAGTGAACCGTGGCGGATCCCGGTAACCGTGAACTCGCTGATCTTTACATTCATCTCATCCTGAAGCATGCTGATGGCGCGATTCAGGTTATCCTGCGAGACGTGTTCGCCGCACATGCTGATAAACTGCTTGGTGCGGCCGGTGAGGACAATGGTGCCCTGTTCGCGGGAGACGAACCGGATGGTGTCGCCGATCAGGTAACGCCAGGCCCCGGCACAGGTCGATAACAGCAGGGCATATTCTTTTCCGTTCTCCACTTCGGCGAAGGTCAGGGTCTCGGGGTTGGGCAGCAGTTCGCCGTCGGCGCCGAAATTGGAATCGTTGAACGGGACGAATTCAAAGTAGATCCCGTTATCGGTGATCATCTCCATCCCGTGATCGCTTCCCGGCTGCTGGTAAGCAATATAGCCCTCCGAAGCCAGGTATGATTCATTGTACAGAATCGGACGACCCAGGAGATGCTCGAAACTGCGGGCGTAGGGCTCGAACGAAACGCCGCTGTGCACGTAGGCAGAAAGGTTCGGCCAGAGCTCATGAATGTGTCGGAGACCATAGAAATCGATGATCCGTTCGAGCATGATCTGGACCCAGGCCGGTACGCCCACAATGATGCCGATATCCCAGTTCTTCGCATTCCGGACGATCTCGCTCAGTTTCGCACTCCATTCATGCTCCCGCGAAATCAGACGGCCGGGTTTGTAGAAATGCTGGAACCAGAAAGGAATGTTCTTGGCGGTGATGCCGGAAAGATCCCCCTGGTAATAGGTGCCGTTGTATTGAAGATGGGTACTTCCCCCGATCATCAGGATCCCTTTTTCGTAAAATTCGTCGGGGAAATCGTACTTGGTGGCAGTCACCAGTTGCCGGATGCTGGCCCGCTTGATGGCGCGCAGCATGTCCGGGGTCACCGGGATGTGCTTGGAGGAGGCTTCCGATGTTCCCGACGTAAGGGCAAAATACTTTACGCGCCCGGGCCAGCTCACGTACGATTCGCCGTTCAGCGACCGGTACCACCAGTTCTTGAACATGGAGGGATAGTCGTGTACCGGTACATGAGCCCGGAAAAGGTTGGGGAAATCAGGATGCCCGGCCATGACCCCAAAGTCGTACCGCTCGCCGAATGCCGTATTCTGCGCCCGGAGCAGCAGTTTTCGCAGCACCTTACGCTGTTCCCTGACCGGATCGAGGGTCATGATGTCCATAGGGAATTGCCTCAGCTCGTATGCTTTGCGAATGATGGAACCCAGGAGAGGCATGCGTAGGATGATCAGATTCGGGAAGGTAAAGGTACTATTTCTTTGCGAACGGGGAAGAAAACTTTGCGTACTTTGCCGGGGTGAATGCCCTTTTACAGGCCAGCCATTCCTCCCGGGTTTCAGGAGAGTGCCGCAGGCCGGAAGGGTGCAAACAATCGCGGAATGAGGAAGAGTTCCCGGATACGGCTGATCAGCCGGGGATTGATCGTGATCGCCTTGCTGGCATTGCTGGCCGGGGCAGGACTGGTCGTATTCCTGTCCGTCACCGAGTTACATCCCCCGCGCCACCGCGAACT
>DAONFN010000397.1:0-2662 GCA_035403625.1 Bacteroidales bacterium | reverse complement strand
TCGCCCTTGCCATACAGGGTGGAATCGGTTGCCTGGTGCGCGGCATCGTAATGGAACAGCGTCGCCGGGCCGGTATTCTGAAAGAGGGCAAAGCGCAGCCCGTACTTCAGGGTGAGATGCTTGCCGATCAACTGTTCGTTCCCGGCGTAGAGCACCGTTTCAAAGGCGTAGTTGGCCGGGACCTTCACCTCGTTGACCACCGTTTCGCTGCCGACTCCCCGGGCCGTTCCGGGGTTGAACATGTGGTACACCACCGTGGCGCCGAAGCGTAAGGTGTTCTTCGGGTTGGCGTAGTAGCTCAGGTCGCCCTTTACCCCAACGTCGCGAAGGTTCGACCGCCATTCGAACGAATTGCTGTTTCCCTCCGGGGTTCCCATGAAATACTGGTAGTTGCTGTATACCGCTGAGAAGTTGGAGAACAACCGCTTCGAAAACAGGTGGTTCCAACGGATCGTGGCGGTCTCATTGCCCCAGCTCATCTGGGCGAAGGCATTTTTAAATACGTCGCGGCCGAAATAACCCGACACGAAGAGCTGGTTATTGTCGTTGAGCCGGTAGTTGATCTTGGCATTCAGATCGTAGAAATAGAGACGGTTGTTCCGCAACGCTTTTTCGGAAGAGAGCGGGAGAAACACATCGGCATAGGTCCGGCGGCCGGAGAGGATAAACGAACTGCGGTCCCTGACCACCGGTCCTTCGACCGTCAGCCGGCTTGCAATCAGTCCGATGCCTCCGTTTACTTCGAATTTTTTCGAATTTCCTTCATTCATCCGCACGTCGAGCACGGAGGAGAGCCTGCCGCCGTAATTCGACGGGATATCGCCTTTGTAGAGTTTTACCTCACGGATCGCATCATTATTGAACACCGAAAAGAAGCCCATGAGATGAGAGGCGTTGTACACAGTGGCTTCATCGAGCAGGATGAGGTTCTGGTCGGGCGCGCCGCCACGCACGCTGAATCCCGACGATCCTTCGCCAACCGACTGCACGCCCGGCAGGAGCTGGATGGCCTTGATCACATCCACCTCGCCCATCAGCGCGGGAATCTTCTGGATCGTTTTAATGTCCATCCGGAAGGTGCTCATTTCAGCTTTTACCACATTCTTGTTGCTCTTTTCGCTGGTGACGACCACCTCATCGAGCTGGTTTTCGGCCGGCGACAGCTCCAGCGACAGCCGCACGTCGCCCGACAGATCGATCTTCCGTTCGACGGTGGCATACCCGATAAATGAGTATACAAGGGTATATTTCCCTTCTTCGAGGGTAAGCGAGTAGTTGCCGTACATATCGGAGGCGGTGCCGGTTTGTCGCTCTTTTACATATATAGTGGCGCCGGGCAGGGCTTCCCCGCTGTGGGAGTCCCGGAGTTTTCCGCTCACGGAGTGTTTCTTCGTCCGGTCGGTCAGGGTCCTGGAATTCCCCGCCTTTAATAGGAAAGGTGCGGTAAATACTATCAGGAAAAGAAGGAGTCGCATGATGAAGGGTTCAGGGACGGATGACTTCAAATTCGCCGTTGGACTTCAGGCGGACGATCCGGGAGGGTTTCACGTCGCGGATCTCGTCGAATTCGCCGGGAACGGCGTGATCGACACTGTCGATGATGGTCGGAGCAATTGACTGGTAGGTAAGGGGGGCGGATTCCCCGGAAATGTTGGCAGAGGTGGACGAGATTGGTTTTCCAAAAGCCTTGCAGAGTTTATGCATAAACCTGTCGCGCACGATCCGGATAGCCACTGTTCCGTCTTCTGCGATGAGGTTTGGCGCCAGGTTCCGGGCTCCCGGGTAGATGATGGTCAGGGGTTTATCAACGCTATCCAGCAGGTCATAAACCAGTTCGGGAACCACCGAAACATAGGTCTTCAGTTTCGAAGCATCGGCGAGAAGGACGATGAGGCTTTTATGCTCCAGCCTTCGTTTGATGCGGAAAATCCGGGCCACCGCTTCGGGGGAGGTTGCATCGCATCCCAATCCCCATATCGTATCGGTGGGGGAGAGGATTGTTCCGCCCTTGCGGAGGACATCGAGACATTTTTTAATCTCTTCTTCCATGGGTAAAAAACAGCCTGCAAAGATAATCTTTTCAGAGTCTCGCCGTGAGTTGGCCGGGGGCGATCCCGTAAGCACAACGGAAATGTCCTTCGGGGCAACTGCTTCGGCCGTGCAGGCCGCAGGGCCGGCAGGCGAGGGGTTCGGCGATCTGTACCACGGCAGCATCGGAGGAGAGCGGACCAAAGCCGAACTCCGGCACCGTGGAGCAGAAAATGGCGGTGACAGGCGCATCGACAGCAGCCGCAAGATGCATCGGGGCCGAATCGTTGGTGAAATTCATCCGGGCACAGCGCATCACGGCGGCCGATTGCAGCAGCGTCAGTTTTCCGGCGAGGTTGACCGTACCGGGATGGGACGACTGAGCCATGATGGATTCGCAAAGGGCTGCGTCGCTCTTTGATCCGAGCAGGAAAACCCCGGCCTCTTCCGGGATCAGACGAATGAGTTCCGCCCATTTTTCGGCGGGGTACTGCTTGGTGAACCAGAGGGAGGCGGGCGATAACGTGTAGCAGGTGCCCGGGGCCAGCCGCCCGGCAAGGGCCAGGTCCTCCGGCTGCGGATACAATGCCGGCCGTGCCGGGGAACCGGTCACAACTCCCGTCAGCAGATCATG
>DAONFN010000396.1:0-2769 GCA_035403625.1 Bacteroidales bacterium | reverse complement strand
GCTCATCGCCGAATACATCCGGCCGGATGATCACCAGTCCTTCGATCGAAGTTTTAAGGAATTCCATGAGGGGAAGTGTAAAGTGTAAAGTGTAAAGTGTAAGTGCTAATGCCTAAAGATGCACACACTCACCGTAGGCCTGGGCTACTGCTTCCATGACGGCTTCGCTGAGTGTCGGGTGGGGATGGACGGTCTCGATGATCTCGCGGCCGGTGGTTTCGAGTTTGCGGGCGGCCACCACTTCGGCGATCATCTCGGTGACGTTCTCGCCGATCATATGAGCGCCCAGCCACTCGCCGTACTTCGCGTCGAAGATCACCTTCACGAACCCGTCGCGGGCACCCGAAGCCGTTGCCTTGCCGGAAGCGGTGAACGGGAATTTACCGACCAGGATTTCGTATCCTGCTTCCCGTGCCGCCTTTTCGGTCATCCCGACCGATGCGATCTCCGGATGCGTATAGGTGCACCCGGGGATGTTGTTGTAGTCGAGCGGCTCGGCATGCTTTCCGGCGATCTTCTCGACGCAGATGATCCCCTCGTGAGAGGCGACGTGCGCCAGGGCCGGACCCTTCACAATGTCGCCGATGGCGTAGTACCCATCCACATTGGTCCGGTAAAAGTCATCCACCAGCACCTTGCCGCGTTCGGTGGCAATGCCGGTCTCCTCCAGCCCGATGCCTTCGAGGTTGGTAGCCACGCCCACGGCCGACAGGACCATGTCGCAAGCGATCACCTCGTCGCCTTTCTTCGTCTTCACGGTCACCTTACAGCCTTCGCCCGCCGTGTCGACCGATTCGACCGATACGCCGGTCAGCACCTTCATGCCAGCTTTTTTGAACGAACGCTCCAGCGCCTTGGACACCTCTTCATCCTCGATGGGGACGACATTCGGCAGGATCTCGACCAGGGTGACCTGGGTGCCGATCGACTGGTAAAACCAGGCGAATTCCGATCCGATGGCCCCGGAACCCACCACCACCATGGATTTCGGTTGGACAGGCAGGGTCATGGCTTCGCGGTACCCGATGATCTTCTTGCCATCCTGCGGCAGGTTGGGCAACTCGCGCGAACGGGCGCCCGTGGCGAGGATGATGTGCGAGGCCGTGTATTCGGCCTTCGTCCCGTCGTCGGCGGTCACTTCGACCACCTTTCCGGGTTTCACCTTGCCGAAGCCCCTTAGATGGTCGACTTTGTTTTTGTTGAGCAGAAACTGGATCCCTTTGCTCATGGTCTCTGCCACGTTGCGGCTGCGCCTGATGATGGCGGGAAAATCGGGAGTAGCTTCGCCGGCATTAATGCCGTATTCGGCAGCATGTTTGAGGTATTGGAAAACGGAGGCGCTCTTCAGCAGGGCTTTGGTGGGAATGCACCCCCAGTTGAGGCAGATGCCTCCCAGTTCGGCGCGTTCGACCACGGCTGTTTTAAAGCCCAGCTGGGCGGCGCGGATGGCGGCAACGTAACCGCCCGGTCCGCTTCCTATGACGATGATATCGTAGTTCATGATGTTCATTTTTGAAGCCTGCAAAGGTAGGGAAATTCGGTGAGAATAGGAAGCAAGTCCTGAGCCAGTCTGCCGGATTCCTCATCGTATCGTTGATCGCCCGCCATCTTCCATCACCTCGCTCAGGATAAAATGCCATCCAGCCATCCGGGCCATGGTTTTTTGTTATAATTTTGAAATATGAGTCCACTTCGAAAAGTAATATTGGGTCAAATCTACCCACCCCTAACCCCTCCCTGCCTGCAGGGAGGGGAGCTCCGGCATTCGGCAAAACTCTGTGTAACATGATTTTAGGTATAGTAGTACATCTCCCCTCCCTTTTAAAGGGAAAGGCAGGGGTGGGTAAAAAGACTTTTCGGAGTGGACTCAAATATAGATTGCAAAACGTGTCGTAGTGATCGCCCCTGGAAAATTTCTGCCTTCATTATAATCCTTCCATATAAAATTTTGAATCATGGATGAAAAAATCGGGTGGAGCATTGCATTTGTCTTGTTTGTCATGCTATTATGTATCCTGAAACCGAATGCCGGCCGGATCTTTCTCGGGATCTTTTACCTGGTCATGGCGGTGGGGATCAATATGGTTAACGCATTTACCGACCCGCAATCCACGGTTCAGATGGGAGAAGCCTCCCTCCTTGAAATATACCGGACCCTGTTTTCGGAAATTGTAGTAAAAGCACCCAGGTTCTTTATTCTTCTCATTGCATGCTTCGAAATGGCAGTAGGCCTGTTGATTCTTCACAAGCATAAAAAAGTAAAAGCCGGCCTCATCGGTGCTTCTGTCTTTTTAGTTCTTATCACTCCGTTCGGATACATTCAACTGCCCTGGCTGGGAATTGCGGCCATCCAGTTGTATCTGGCAAGAAAAGACTTTGATAGAACGTTCATTCAGATTATAACCTCATTCTTTCGGAGATGACCCTCCGGCGGGCTGCCGGACCACCTACCCGAACCAAAAACGCTAAAAACAACTGCACATGAACAAACGTATCCTGCCACTCAACAGCGAAATTGAAGCCATCCGGATCCGGGAGATCCTCGAAGTCAATGAAATTCCGCATATCATCAATAGTTACCACGATACGGCTTACAACGGGGTGTTCCAGGCCCAGTACGGCTGGGGCGTCCTGGTGGCCGATGAAGCCGATGAAGAGCGGATCCTGGCGGTTCTGCAAGAATTTCAGGCCAGTGAGCCCGACCTCTCTGATTCCGCTGAAACAGAGGGATGATCCTGAGCGGGATCACACTCAAAAAGATAAACTAAG
>DAONFN010000395.1:0-2784 GCA_035403625.1 Bacteroidales bacterium | reverse complement strand
CGTTGAGGATCTTGCCTCTCAGCGGGAGAATGGCCTGGAAGCGGCGGTCGCGGCCCTGTTTGGCCGTTCCGCCTGCGGAGTCGCCCTCCACGAGGTAGATCTCGCACTGTGTCGGGTCATTTTCCGAACAGTCGGCCAGTTTGCCGGGGAGACCGGAGCCGGAGAGGACGTTTTTCCGTTGCACCAGTTCGCGCGCCTTCCGGGCGGCATGGCGTGCCGTGGCGGCCAGGATCACCTTGTTGACGATGGTTTTGGCTTCGCGGGGATTCTCTTCGAGATAGTTGGTGAGCATCTCACTGGCTAGCTGATCGACCACCCCCATCACTTCGTTGTTGCCGAGCTTTGTTTTCGTCTGTCCTTCGAACTGGGGTTCCTGTACCTTCACCGAGATGATAGCGGTAAGACCTTCGCGGAAGTCGTCCCCGTTGATGTCGAATTTCAGTTTGGCAAGCATGCCCGTCTTCTCAGCGTAGGCTTTCAATGTCCGGGTAAGGGCGCGGCGGAATCCGGCCAGGTGTGTGCCCCCTTCGTGGGTGTTAATGTTGTTTACGTATGCATGGATATTTTCGGAGAAGGAGGTGTTGTACTGCATGGCGATCTCCATCGGGATGTTGTTGCGTTCGCCTTCCATGCAGATGGGTTCCGGGATGAGTTTTTCGCGGTTTGCATCGAGGTAGTTGATGAAATCGCTCAGTCCGTCTTTTGAATAGAAGGTGTCATGGAGGAATTCGCCGTGCTCGTCGCGCTCGCGATGGTCGGTGAGCGTAAGGGTGATCCCTTTGTTGAGGTAGGCGAGTTCGCGAAGCCGCGAAGAGAGGATCTCGTAATCGAACTTTTCGACGATGAAGATCGTGTTGTCGGGCTTGAAGGTCACGATGGTACCGGTCTTATCGGTTTCTCCCGCGGTTCGTACGGGGTAAAGCGCTTTCCCGATCTCATATTCCTGCTGGTAGCTGGTGCCGTCGCGGTTAACTACGACGGTGAGATGGGAGGAGAGGGCGTTGACCACGGAAACCCCGACGCCATGGAGCCCGCCGGATACTTTATAGGTGTCCTTATCGAATTTTCCCCCGGCGTGAAGGACGGTCATAACCACCTCCAGGGCCGATTTCTTCTCTTTTTCGTGGTAACCGGTCGGGATTCCGCGGCCATTGTCTGCAACAGTCACCGAATTGTCCTCATGTATGATTACGTCGATCCGGTTGCAAAATCCGGCCAGGGCTTCGTCGATGGAGTTGTCAACTACTTCATAAACAAGATGATGCAAGCCTTTGATGTTGATGTCCCCGATGTACATCGCCGGGCGTTTCCGAACCGCTTCCAAACCCTCCAGTACGGTGATGTTGTCGGCCGTATAGCTTTGGCTGGCAATCTCTTTTTCTATGTCAGTCATAATCAGTATGTTATATTAGTAAAACGAATAAACAAAGGTACGATTTTTTTTTCAAACGGGAGGTCGTGAAAACAACGCCGGAAACCGGATTTTATTAACATCCGGCGGTGAAAAAAAATGGCAACAGTTCCGTAAGCGGGATTCTGTTCTATTCTGTCATTTATCTCAGCCTGTCGTCGCCGGCAGGCTTCAGCGACCTACCCTTCCCGGTTTTCCTTTCGGTCATTCTGAGGAGCGGTCAGATCTCCCTTGCCGGGGCCCGGAGGCATCGGAAAAGGAGGACCGGGATTTACTTGGTCTTTCAACCCATGAGGTTTACCCATCCGCCGGTCGCCCGGCCGGAGCGTGGTCTCTTACACCGCGTTTTCACCTTTTCCCCCGCCACGCGGGCGAGGGTAGTTTGTTCTCTGTGGCACTGGCTGTCTTCCGTGCCTTTGGGCCTCGGAAGCCTTCCCGTTAGGAAGCATGGTGCTCTGTGTTGTCCCGACTTTCCTCCACGCCGGAGCGTGGCGACAGATCGAACTGTTGCCGGCGCAAAGGTACGGTTAATTCGGGAATTGTGGCTACCTTTGCCGCATGAAGGATCTCAGTTACGGCCACGAAGGCCGGTTGATCTTCCGTTTTGCAATCCCCATGCTGATCGGCAATGTGCTTCAACAGATGTACAACATCATCGACAGCATCATCGTGGGCAAGTTTATCGGCAAGGAGGCATTGGCGGCGGTGGGAACCTCCGGGCCGATCATCTTCCTGCTGGTCTCCTTTATCATCGGCGTCACCATGGGGTTTACCATCGCCATCTCGCAATATTTCGGGGCAAAACAGTTTGACAATGTCAAACGGGCGATCGACACGCTGTACGTCTTCATGTTCGTAACCTCCTTAGTTGTGAGTGTGGTCGGGATCCTGCTGAGCCCGCTGATCTTCCGCGCCATCGATCTCGACCCTTCCATCGTTCCCGGCGCCCGGATCTTCCTGAACATCTTTCTCGCCGGACTGATCTTCATGTTCGGATACAACGGCACCAGCGCCATCCTGCGCGGACTGGGTGATTCGAAGACCCCGCTCTATTTCCTGGCCGGATCCATCCTGCTCAACATCCTGCTCGTCCTGCTTTTTGTTCCGGTCTTTCACTGGGGGATCGCAGGATCGGCCATCGCAACGGTGATCTCGATCGCCACTGCATTCTTCTCCCAGATTTTCTACCTGAACCGTAATCATAAGGTTGTCAGGTTCTCGCTGCGCGGGATTCAATGGGACCAGGCGATCTTTGTGAAGAGCATCCGCATCGGTCTTCCCACCGGGTTTCAGCAAACATTTGTCGCAGCCGGTATGGTCGCCCTGTACTGGATCGTGAACCAGTTCGGTGTCGACGCCAACGCCGCCTACAG
>DAONFN010000394.1:0-2858 GCA_035403625.1 Bacteroidales bacterium | reverse complement strand
ATATCGGGCTCGACCATGATGTCGCCGCTCATGGCTTCCCAGTTGCCGTCGAAGGCAAGTCCGATCAATTGCCCGTCGGCGTTAATGACGGGGCTGCCGGAGTTACCGCCGGTGATGTCGTTTGTGGTGAGGAAACACACGATCATTTCGCCATTCTGGCCGTACTGGCCGTAATCCTTGGCATCGTACAGCTCTTTCAGCTTCTTTTCCACGATGAACTCATCGTTGGTCGGGTCTTCCTTCTGCATCACCCCCGTCAGGGTGGTCCAGTAGTCGTAGTGAACGGCGTCGGCGGGATAGTAATCCTGTACGCTGCCGTAGGTCATACGCATGCTGGAGTTGGCGTCGGGGTAGCGGACGAGTTTCGGGTTCATTTCGCGGATTCCGGCGATGAATAAGCGGTTGGCCACGCTGATATTTCCGCGGGCTGATCCGAAGGCTGCCATGTATTTGCCGATGGATTCTTCCATCGATTTGGCCAGTTGCCAGCCGAGGTCCTTTTTGAACACCTTGGCGCTTGGCTTGTCGATGAAGGCATTGGCGCGCTCAGGGGTGGCAAAGGCGGAGGTGGCGAAGACTTCACGCGCATACGCTTCGAAATCATTGCCAAAATCCTTTTCGATGGTGGTAAACACCGAGGGGAGATCTGCTTTCGGCACATCGGTAGCGAACATCCGGAGCATCTGCGCCAGCGTCTCCCGCGAAACGATCATATCCCATTCCTTAAAATGCTCCTTGACCGATTCTTTCAATCCGGCCTTGGCTTCCTCGACGGCGGTCTTGTTCTTCTTTTCCAGCGATTCTTTCAACCCGCCGAATTCGTTGGCCATCTGGACCACATCGAGGCTCATCCCCGCCAGGTTTGCATAGAAGAAGGGGGTGGCCACCTTTTTCATGTCTTCATAATTGCTGCGGAGGTTCTCGAGCACTTTCCCGTACTTCTTTTCCCGTGCGGGATCCTGGCTGTACCAGGCGATGAAGTCCTTTTCGATCACCTTTTTCTTGTCTTCCACTTTGTTCCTGACGAGCATGCGCTGCTGTCCGATGAAATTTTTCCAGGTGTTGGCAATTCCGGCGTAATTGGCGGCATAGGCGATTTTCACGGCCTTGTCCTGGTCCATCCGCTCTTTCATGACTTCCAGCTCTTTGCCGAAGAGTTTTACAAGGGTCGGATAGAAGTACTGGAGGTTATATTCGATGCCGTAGGAGGTGAGGTACCGGCTGGTGCTTCCGGGATATCCCCAGATCATGGCAAAATCGTTCTTTTTGATGCCTTTCAGGCTGATGGGAAGATGGTATTTGGGTTTCAGCGGGACATTCTTTTCATCATATTTGGCCGGGTTGCCTTCGGCATCGGCATACACGCGGAAAACGGTGAAGTCGCCGGTATGACGGGGCCACATCCAGTTGTCGGTGTCGCCGCCGAATTTGCCGATGGAGGAGGGAGGGGCGCCCACGAGGCGTACATCCTTGTAAGTGGTGAATACGAACATATAATATTCGTTGCCGCCGTAAAACGATTTCACGGAGACTTCATACTTGCCGCTTTCTTCCGCGCGCTTACGGAGCCGGGTGGAGATCTCCTTGATCTTGGATGCACGGTCGCTTTCCTTAAGGGTATCCGCCAGGAAGGGGATGATCGAATCGGTCACATTTTCGATGCGGTTGAGGAAGGAGGCACACATGTTTTCGTTCGACAGTTCTTCCTTCTGTGATTTGGCCCAGAATCCGTTGGTCAGGTAATCGTGCTCGGGAGTGCTGTGATTTTGAACCGCTCCGTAACCGCAGTGGTGATTGGTGAAGAGGAGTCCCTGCGACGAGACCAGTTCGGCGGTGCAGAAAAACCCGCCGGTGGCGCCACCACTCGAAAGCCCGACGATGGCGTCTTTCAGACTGTTGTGGTTGATGCTGTACAACTCGTCGGCAGTCAGGTGAAGACCCATCTTTTGCATGTCGACATAATTCAGCCGGTCGAGCAGCAAGGGTAGCCACATCCCTTCATCGGGCGGGTTGTCCGCATAACTGAACGACAGGCCCGACATCGATAATATGGCCGCCGCCAGGAGGGCCATCGCTTTCTTAAGCATTGTTTTCATACGTTTATCCGTGTTATTAAGTGATTAAATGCGTGTGTGGCTGAAATTCAACGTGCAATATTAGTGACAATTTCGGCGCCGGGGGCCAATTTTTGACAAAAAGCCTCATTCAGGGAATGAACCCCACGAAAACCTCGCCCAAATACATCCGTTCACCCGGTTTTTCACCCGGCACATCAAAAAAAATTGCCAATTCCGCAGGTATTGCCCATTTTTGCGAAAAACAAGATTGCATGAACTTCAGCCGTCTCCTCGATAACTTCAGAAAGCCTGTCGTTTTCCAGCAGATTTTCTTCTGGCTGATCAGCATCGTACTGTTCACCGTGGTACTGGTGTATACCCGCGGCGACTTCAGCCTTTCCACCCTGGATTTCGGGATGGCGATGAACATACTGATCACCATCGTCTTTTTAGCCATTTCGGTCTATATCAACCTGCTCTGGCTTATCCCGGCATTCTTCAACCGGCGCAGGTTCGTTCTTTTCGGCGTGTTGGAAGTGGCTAACATCCTGCTGTTTATCCTGCTGAATTACATCGTAACCTATTTTTATGAAGGCGGTTACCCGGCCAATTTCACCACCGAACTGATCGCCGAGTTCATCCTGGTGCTGATCTTCCTGATCGTTTCGACGCTGTTGAAAGTGATGCGCGACTCGATTGCACTGCACGATGTGGAACTGAAGATGAAAGAAGTAGAGCGACGGAAGATCGAGGCGGAACTGAGGGCGCTGAAGGCTCAGGTAAATCCTCATTTTCTCTTCA
>DAONFN010000393.1:0-2863 GCA_035403625.1 Bacteroidales bacterium | reverse complement strand
GTGTTCCGGCATAGAAAAGGTTGTAATCGGAGGTTGAGACGAAATTGGCCAGGTCAGCAGATGAACGCTGATACGCTGCTGTTAACCCAATCCCTTCTGGTATGGATGCATTGAAGAAGATATTATTGTTCAACGTCAAGGCAGCAATAGTGGCAGTAGCGTTGGAAGTGGCATAGAGGGCCGCACTCCCGAAATTTGCCGCTGTTGAACCAGCTGATAAATAAACGGTGTTATAATAAAGATTGAAACTCGTTGATGCTCCGGAAGATGCAGTTATATTAACTCCTCTTACGGCTGGTGCGGTGACCGCGGAAATGGTTCCTGCAGGCGATTTCAGATCACCAATGAAGTTATTATATACATCGGCGGTTCCATTAGCCCCAAGGTTTCCGAGTACCAAACCGGACACGATCGCATTTCCAATCGAGTTACTCTTAATATTGTAAATTTTATTCTTGTAGATATGTGAAGTACTTCCTGCCACGTTGATCCCGGCAACCGACAAACCTGCCGTTTGAATATCGAAGATGGTATTTTCACCCAGGTTTCTCAACACGCTTCCGGAAGAAGCAAACAGGTATATTCCGTACGTAGTCCCCGTCCCGGCATGTGAAAGTGTGGAAATCGTGTTGTTGGTGATGACTTCACTGGTCGGGGACCCAATGTTGTAGATTCCGTAAAGTGCCCCGGTTCCGCTGGTCTTTGCAACCGATAGAATACTGATGTCATTGTGTGTGGCTGTCACGGCGCCGCTTGAGACCTGGACACCATACACTGCGCCTGATGTTCCCGTGCCGTTTAGAGTAAGGTTGGATATTGCGTTGTTGGTAATATTCTGGGTCACCCCATTCGAGAAATAAATCCCGATGAGGTTTGCCCCGGTAGTCCCCGTTTTCGTCAGGTTGGAGATGATATTACCTGATGCATTGACAACAGATGCAGCTCCCGAGTTGAATATGGCATAAAGCACCCCATTGCCTGCTAACCCGGCAGCACTGTAATTGATACCCGAGATGGTGTTGTTGTTTATATTTACCGTCGCCGGAGTTGCGGTATTATAAATACCGTAAAAAATCCCACTGGTCGCTGTCAGATAGGCACCGGTGAGGGTATTGTTGGTGATGTTGACCGTATTCCCGGCAGCGGTACTTCCCGAAGCATTTTCGATCAGCGAGATTTGGTTAGTGGCGGCACCGCCAAAAACAGAAATATTATTATAACTGACAGTTGAACTGGCACTTAGTGCAGTATTTAAATAGATACCGCGAAGGGTGCTGACGTGATTGACTCCCGATCCGTTGTTGTTATTAATGGTATTATACGAAATGTTGATATCGTATTGAGCAAGGGTACGAATCCCGGCAGCCGGATTGGTGGCAGAGGTGGCCCCCCCATAGTTCAGGATGCTGTTTCCCGTAGCAAGAGAAGTTCCGCCGACATCGTTGCCGAAGTCACAGGCAGTAAAGGGTGATGCTCCGGCATAACCGATCATGGCTATCCCAATATTGCCACTATTTATCGTATTGTGGTAAAAGTGATTATAGGAATTCGATCCTGCCGCAGTCGTAGGGACCAGGGCCGTGGTGGCTGCCGTTGGGGTGGAATTAATGGAAAGGATACCCACTGCACCGTCGACCATTGGGCTCGAACCGGAAGCATTGTTGACCCTCTGCATGTTGATGGTGCAATTGCTGATCGTATTGTGTTGGGCTCCATCGTTTAAGTTAAGCTTGAAAAGTCCGATCCCGAACTCCATGCTGCCGTTGTTATAGGCATTCCCATCCGTGAGTACCAGGCCGTTGATGGTCACATAATCAGCTCCCACGATCTTCAGAATACCGTCGGGCGATGCACCCGAAGGGGAAGCAGTCCCTGTCCCGGCATTCAACGTGACAGCCCCTCCTGTGGTGGTGATGGTGATTGTATTGACTGCATTCAGCAGGGGATTCAGTGTCGCGCTGCCGATCGTGAGTCCCTTGGCCGGGGCCGTTTCCGAACTTACACCAGTCAGGGTTAAAACGATTGTACCCGGAGTCGTAAAGCCAGTAATGGAATTCACTGCAGTCAATGCGTTTTCCAGGGATGTGTATGAGCCTGCAAGCGCCGGACTAGTTACGGCAGTACCCGATACGGTGACCGGAATGTCTGCCATGGCGGTCTTGTTCAGGGACATCAGCCCCAATGCAGTTGCGATCAGGAAGAGTAGAAACTTTTTCATAGCTGTTTATTTGATTGTTAATATTTCCCTTTGAATGATTGCTGGTTACCATGTGATCCGCAACAAGGCGGAACGAATGTGGGCATAGATTGGAAACGTTATGATATGGAGGGTAAATATAAATAAAAAAACATTAACCCCATCCCGGATTAAAATTTATCTGAAAAATAACCGGGATTTACCCGCTTGGCAAGAACCGAAAGCCCTTCCCGCATTAGAACGTCATCACGTGCGCTTCACTGTTCAGGTAGTCAGTCAAGGGTCCGCCCATGTACCTCACCGCTATCCCCATCTCAAGAATAGCTTCGGTCACCCGATACGAATCGGTGCAGGCCCGGCATGCTTCGATCGTGATTCCGCTGTCGGCGGCATCCTTCACCAGGTTTCGGATTTCCTGGTCGGTAGCGGCCAGCCGGGCAGAAGGCCCCCAGATGATCAGGTTAATCTCATCCCACCAGCCATTCGCTTTCGAATTGATCACATAAGGAAAGACCACCTTCACGGCAACATCTTTCTCGCCCGTGGTCCATAAAATGTGTAACACTGTCATCATCCGTGCTACTTGAGTCCACGCCGCCTGAGCAAGGGTTCAACCGACGGATCCTGTCCACGGAATTTCCTGTATTGCACCATTCCTTCATCATC
>DAONFN010000392.1:0-2874 GCA_035403625.1 Bacteroidales bacterium | reverse complement strand
CGTTAGTCGGGGTATAGCTGTACGTCGCGTTGGTGGCGCCCGAAATATTCACCGTGTTTTTCTTCCACTGGTAGGCCGGAGATGCGCCGCCGTTGACAGGAGTCGCCGTAAAAGTAACAGCCGATCCGGAACAAATTGGGTTGGCTGATGCCGCTATTGAAACGCTAACTGGTAAATATGAGGCACATCCCGTTATCTGCACATTATCAATGTACCAGTAATCGTAATTAAACAAATTCCCTGAAACAGTAAATGCAATATAAGTTGTAGCCGAGTTCAGGTTGTTGTTGATCACGGTATTCACGAGTGTGGCGCTGATATTCGAACTGGTTGTAGCTACGGTCCATGACTCGGTAGTCCAGTTCGTTCCGTCGGTGGATGACTGGACACTCAGTGTAGCACCGGTAGTATAGGCGTCCAACATATGCCGGAAAGAGAGGTTCAATTGTCCTACACCAACAGTATTGATAGGTATTGTCACGAGGCGGGTCACTCCGGGATTCACATTCTGATAGGATGATTTCATTTCATTGGTAGTGCCTCCCGCATTCGCAGTTGAAGAGACGGACCAGCTGCTGGAAGCCCCCGCACTGGCCTGTTGGGTCCAACACGATGGTATTGTGGCGCCGTTGAAATTCTCGGAAAGCGGAATCGAACTTACACCGCAGAGGGTGGTAAAAGTCAGGTCATCACCATAAAAGGTACCCACCGAATTTGTGGCATAGGATCTTACGTGATATTGTGTATTTGCAGATAATCCGGTGATGGTGGAGGAAAATGTCCCGGTCCCTGACCCGTCGGTGGTATGATTGCCACTGATCGTCGGATTGGCCGATGTTCCCCAGCAAACTCCACGGGCAGTCACCACGTACCCGCCATCCGAAGTGACGTTACCTCCCGAAACAGCCGAAGTACCGGTTATGGAAAGCGCTGCAGCGGTGGTCACCACGGCGGCCCCGTAGGTAAAGGTCATATCGGCACCATAGGAAGTGCCGTCGGAATTGGCCGCAGCAAGCCTATAGTGATACGTCACGCCTCCGGTAAGGCCTGTTATGCCTGCATTCACGCTGACCGTTGAGGTTCCTGTCCCGGCTGAGGTCACTGCAGTCGTGTTACCATAGGTTGTAGTCGTACCCCACTCAAAATACCAGGTGGTGGCCAATCCGTTGGGGTTCACTGTTCCGTTCAGCGTAGCTGATGTCGGGGTTACCGCAGTTGCAGCGCTGGTTACGGTGACCGGTGGATTGGAGAATCGGAAAGAGGCAATCCGGGTTTTCCAGGATGACGTTGAGGTGGTTGTCAGATATTCGTTTGTATACCAGAAAATTCCTGCGGCTGCGGGATCACAAGCCATGGCGGAATAATCCCCCCATCTTTGATAACCACTTGTTTGTGAACCCGTTCCATTAAACATTCCCTTCTCTGCAATAGTCATTGTATTCAGGGCATCTCCGTTTTTTCTACCGGCGTATCGAATGGAGGGATAAAGGCTGGCCCCGGATACAGAGTACCCTAACGCGATGTTCCCGCTGCCGTCCATGGCTACACTGGCCATCCACCGGCTATTGCCATCCGAGGGAGCAAAGGTACCCTGCTGGTAGATGGACCAGGAGCCGGTTGTCTTTCGCAGTTCATACCACCGGATCCCTGCCACGGAGGAAGAAATATCGACCGTATGATTGCAAACCATTGCCTCATATCCGGAGAACTTCCTGTATTGCAACCGGTACATCAGCCGGTCGTTAATCGGATCGAGGTTCACGGTGGTTGAAGGCTGGTCGATCCCGCTCACATTGGTGGTAAAGGCAGTGACCGGAAGTGAAAGAAAATTGGTAAAGGTCGAATTGGCCGGTGTGGTCCAATCCACATGAAATTCATAGAGACCCAGGTGGTCGGTGGACGAACCATCATACATATAGACGAAATAATTAGGTGGGGATCCTGTCGGAAATGCTCCGTCGCAATCGGAAGGAAGCCATGAAAAGGCTTCGTTGGTCGATGGTTTAGTAAAAGTGATCATGGAAGACGAGGAACTCCCGGCCAACATGGCCGAACGGTCAAAGGCAGCTGCCAGGCAACCGCCCCATGCCAGAGAGGAGGCTGTGAACTGGTTGGCCGACATATAATAGCCGTCGGGCCAGACCCCGAACTTCGGGTAGTCGGGCATGTTGGTAAATGTGTATTGATACCGGTACCAGGAGCCGGTGGGATCACCGGTAGCCGAAACAGCGATCATCTGGTAATAAGGTCCATCGGGATAATTGGGCAGCGAAAACTGGGAGAAGAGCCAACGGTCGGCCTGTTCATCATATATGACTACCGCGTCGCCATCGTTGGAGTTATTTGGTAATCCTGAAAAGACAGAGCTGTTGGACAGCGGGCCGAGTAACAGAGTTCCGGTTTTGCTGTAGATGGAATAATGACAGTTAACTACCTGAAAATAGTGATTCGGACCAACATCGCCATGGGTATCGGGCGGAACGACACCCTCGGTATTGGAATTTCCTTCAAAATTCTGTATTGTGGTATCGGTTGTCATCATACCATTTACCAACTGTAGATAGGGATCTAAGAGGCCTCCGGGCGTGGAAACCGCTGGTTTTTTCCGGATATTGAATTTATTCTTAACAACGCCATCCTTCCAGGTGTTGTCGGCTTTTCCCGGGAACTTTTTTGCCATATCCCGCAGCGGAGGGGATACATCAAAGTAAACGGGGTATTGCACCACCGGTACTGGTTCGGAGTTTTGTCCGGAACTTATGGTTGCCAGGGCAAAAAAAATCGTCATCATCAAACCGGTCCTCATTAATAAATTTTTCGTAACTAATCAGTCCCAGTGATAATGAGCGACTACATTCAAGGCACTCAAGACAT
>DAONFN010000391.1:0-2895 GCA_035403625.1 Bacteroidales bacterium | reverse complement strand
AACGGAGCCGAGGGGACCATAACGGTTGTGCCAGTCAATTCCAAGCATTATTGTACCACCAACAATGGCGATTACCAACTGAACTATTACTGGCATGTGACCAACACCGGATTCAGTGGACTGACGGTCAGTCATTCCTACTACTACCAGCAGACTGATGTCACCGGAAATGAATACAACTACTATGGTGGCAGGTTTTACAACGGAGCATGGACAACAGGCCCACTTGTGGACTATTCCAATAATATCATCAACTTTCCGGGTGTAGGGTACATTGTTGGTGACTATACCGCCGGGTACACGTCTGAATTTCAGCCTATTTTGACCTATTACAGCCGCAATGCCACATTGGGCGGTAACTGGTCAAACGTCAACACATGGTCCACTGTTTCTCATGCCGGTCCTGCGGCTTCATCGACGCCCAACGGGCAGATCGTGATCATTGCCTCGGGCCATACCGTGGTGGCCGATGTAAACCAATGCAGGGCCTATACTCTCACCCTCAACGGAACAGCCCTGCTCAACCTGAACAACACTATCGGTCATGACCTGGGGTTGGTTCTCGGAACAGGTACCCTGCGTATGACTCCATCTTCCTTCGGTTACTATGTATTTCCGGCCGGCAGTTTCACTATCTTCACCTCTGCAGGAGGTGGGACCGTGGAACTGGCAAACCCTTCCGGAACTGCGACCTTCCCGTACCCCCAGGTGTACAACAATTTACTTTTATCGGGGAGCGGGACCAAACTGATGGCCGATATGGATATCCAGGTGAACGGGGTATTGACGAATGCATCAGGCAGTATTTTCACTGCTTCCCCGGTGGGTGTGCTTTCGTTGGATGGCAATTGGGTGAGCAATGGTACCTTCAATCATAACATGGGAACCATCCGTTTCAATGGAAACACCACTATTTCAGGAACCAGTCCTCCCATAATGTGTAATGCCATTATCAATGCATCTTGTGCACTTACGGCTCCGGTGACGGCGACCGTCGGCTTTGCCGGAAACCTGGAAAACAACGGTACGTTCAACCACAATTCCGGAACGGTCAGTTTCAATGGAAATTCCCTGCTGAGCGGAACGTCGATGACCACTTTCAACAATGTACTTATTATGCCGAACAGTACGTTTACGGGGAAGCAAGAGGCTGATTTCACTGTTCTTGGCAACTGGACCAACAACGGGAATTTTCTCCACAACGACGGAGGGGTTATTTTTGATGGTGTTTCCCAGATATCGGGAGCAACCGGAACACGCTTCGGAAATGTGACCATCAATTCCAACCGGTACCTTACTGGTCCAAACGCCGACACAATGTTTGTCGCGATCAACTTCATGAATAATGGTTATTTCAACAATAATGCGGGCACGATTGCTTTCAACGGGACGCTGCAGGAAATTGCCGGATCCTCGGCCACCCTTTATGAGAACATGGTAGTAGAAGAAGGCAGCCTGACCAACATCACCGCTGAGAACCAGACCCTGAGAGGAGTTTTACGCAGCGATGGGACACTGGCTGCCAACAGGAGGCTGACCCTCTTGTCGAATCAGAGTCAGACAGCGCTGGTCGATGGGGCCGGGACCGGCGAGGTAACGGGGAACCTGGTGGTGCAACGATACCTGCCGGTGGGATTTGGTTATAAGTATTTCAGTTCCCCGTTCCAGGGGGCGACCGTCGGGCAGTTCAGCGATTTTATGCGTCCCAATCCGGCTTATCCGACTTTTCCCGCCTTTTACCGGTATGATGAGAACCGGTTCTTCACCGGATGGGTGAACTATTCCGTGACATCCGGCGTGCTTGATCCTATGGAGGGTTATGCGGTAAATTTCGGTCCGCTGTCCGATCCCATCACGGTATCGATTTACGGCGTGGTGAACAACCGCAACATGATTCCGCTGACCCTGTTCAATAACGACCGGCCCTTTACAAAGGGATTCAACCTGCTTGGTAACCCGTATCCTTCTCCGATCGATTGGGATGCGGGCACCGGCTGGATCCGTACAAATATCGACAACGCCCTCTATTATTTTGACGCAGGCACCACCGACCCCTATACAGGTACATACAGTACTTATGTGGACGGTGTATCCAGCAACGGTAAGGCGGACAACATTATCGCTGCCATGCAGGGTTTTTTCACTCATGTCACCGATGGAAACTACCCGGTAGCTTCCACCCTGATCTTCACCAACGGAACCCGGGTCAATAATCTTTCTCCGGCTTTTCATAAAAAGCACTCCGAAAGTTGGCGGCCCTTGCTGCGTATTCGAGCACGCAATGCTGTGGAAGGATCGTCCGGCGATCCCCTTGTGATCTGCTTTAACCCGGAGGCGAGCCCGCTGTTCGACCGGGAGTACGATGCGCTGAAACTGATGAATACCGATGTCCTGGAACCGAATTTCTACACCGTTTCACCCGACTCGAACCTGCTGTCCATCTGCAGCATACCTGAACCCACTGACAGTCTGACCGAGATCCCCCTTGGGATCAGGACCGCACAGGATGGATTGACTAATTTCCGGGTCATGAACCTTGATATGATGCCTTCCGGTCTTTATGTTTATTTTTGCGACCGGGAGACCGGGGTGCGCCAGAATGTAGCTCTTCATCCCGAGTATCAGGCTGTACTTGCACCGGGGTGTTATAATCATCGGTTTTCGGTGCTTTTCAGTCGCGGGGATTTGCGCAGGCAGCCGGGACAGGGGGAAGCGTTCATGATCTACAGTTTCAGGAACCGGCTGTTTGTTTACAGCACGCTGGAAACCGGTCAGACGGCTGAATTGACTTTATTTAATTTGCTGGGTCAACGAATGATGCAACGAACCTTATCGGTAAACGGCTACCTTGAAACCGATCTTGAGTATCCTGCGGGGTTGTATATCGCAAACATC
>DAONFN010000390.1:0-2924 GCA_035403625.1 Bacteroidales bacterium | reverse complement strand
GAAGCCCTGGCCCGGGTCATTTCAGCCTCGGATGTGACCATCCATGCATGATCCTGTGGAGGAGTTGGCTCCGCGATGGCGCTTCTTGCTACCTTTGCCGGCAACAATCCCTGCCCGATGTCCATCCGCCTGATTGATCTTACCCGCACGATGCACGGTGATATGCCGGTCTATCCCGGCTCCGCCTCTCCCGTTTTCAAAACCATTGCCGCGGTCGGATCCGACGGATACCGTGAAACCTCGCTGCGGATCCTGTCGCACCACGGCACCCACATCGATGCCCCGGCGCATATCCTGGCCAATGGCAAGACCCTCGATCTTTTTCCTCCGGAGAAGTTTGCCGGCAAAGCGATCGTTATTTCCGTGGCCGGTGAGACAGCCATCGACAGGAGCCTGTTGCAGCGCCACGAAGCCCGGATCGCCGGCTGCGATTTCATTCTCTTTTACACCGGTTGGCAACATCGGTGGGGAACAGCAGGCTACCTGGAGGATTGTCCTCTTCCCACGCGGGAAGCAGCGGAATGGCTGGCGAAATTTCCCCTGAAAGGGATCGGCGCCGATGCCTTTTCCCTCGACAGCATCACGGCATGGCCCATCCGGGAAGATACGTTGCCCAACCATTTTACCTTTCTCAGGAACGAGATCCTGCTGATCGAAAACCTCGACAACCTGGACCAATTGCCCGGTACGGAGTTCGAACTGTTCTGCCTGCCGTTGCGGATTGCAGGGATCGACGGATCACCGGTGAGGGCTATGGCGGTGATGAAATAACCACCGCGCCGCCCGGTCAGTTTTTGATGATCTTCACCGTTTCCGATCGTGCTCCTGAAATCACCCGGATGAGGTAGATGCCGGGGGGCTGGTCAGCCAGGGAAAACGTGTACCGCAAAGCGCCGGTCAGGAGACGATGCGCCACGCTTTCCCCGCGGATCGTGTAAAGGTCGGCTACGCACGTTTCGCCGGCCGCCGTTCCCGCCGGTTCGAGCAGGAACCGGTCGTGGGTGGGATTCGGGTAGATCCGGAATGACAGGGGTTGGCGGCCCGCCGGCGCCGGGTCCCCCGTGTTCATGGTGACGGGCCTGTGATTGTACGGGTTGGTGCAGAAGGGACCGGAAGGAGCGATATATCCCCATAAATAGCCCCCGGAGTCGACTTTTGTGCCCGGGTAATAGAAGATATTTCCTCCCGCGATCATGGTCACGCTTCCGCCGTTCTGCACTTCGAAAATCTTTCCGTTCCCGGCCACGGTAATGGTTTGAATGGCATGGTAACACCGGTTTTCGTCGCCGGTTACGACGGTGCTGTCGATCACCCGCTGGTTGGGTATCGTCAGGATGCCGGCAGGGCCGGCTTTCAACGATTCCGCCGCGCCATAAACAGCAGACACCTGGTACGACAGGTACCCGAACGAAACCACGGTGTCGGAATAACTCAGCGCGGTAACCGGTGAAGAGTTGATCAGCGTTCCGAAACGGTAGATGTTGTACCCGGTCAGGCCTGTAGGGTTCGACGGGGGATCCCAGGCCAGGGTGACCACCTCGGGGACATAGGAGGTCGACAGGTTGCGCGGGGGATAATGGTAGTGCGAAGTGAAGGTGGTGCAGACAGGTTCGCTCAACCCGTTGGAATACACCGCCCTGACGCATACCTCGTAGGTCTGGCCGTAAACGACCAGTTCCGGCGGGATCGTCAAGGATGTGTCGGGTGCCGTTCCGATCAGCACCCCGTCGAGGTAACAATTGATCCCCATCACACACGGGTCACGCAAAGGATCGCCCGTGCTCCTGATTTTCACATTGTCAATATACCATCCGTCAATATTGTATGAATTTGCCCCGCCGGCATGGAACCGGATATTAAAACCCGGGTTGTGGGCCAGGTTGCTGATGTCGTCGGTGAAACTCATCCACGGAATGCTACCGCCTGCATTATCAAAGGAATGAAGGACGCTCCAGTTTATCCCGTCCCATTTTTCAACCTTCATGGACTCCAGCGTACTGCTCAGGTAATTATCCAGGAAGATGTCATACAGAAGGACCATATGCCCAGCATGGGACCCGGCGAGGGACCTGCTGGTCAGGTACTGATCATAATTGGCAACGACCGGGGAATAATTGAAAAAGGCTGAAGGGGCGGGGTTCCCTGTGGAAGTGCCGATCTGCCAGTTAGTTCCTCCTGAAACCGTCCATTGGTTGGTGGTGAAGCTTCCGCTTGAGAAGTTATCCAGTAAGGTGGTAATCGTATTCCTGGGATAGGTCCAGGAGGCGACCAGCGACAGGTTGTTTACCCCCGGCTCTGTGGGAGGGAACTTCAGCCGCTGGAGCGTCACCGGCAAGGTCAACGAATCCGAAATGGTCAGTGCCAGACTTGCCGTTGCATACGGGAACCGGGATACGGTGAGGGTGTAAATCCCTTTCCATACCTGGGGGAAACGGGCACAACCGGTGGTATCCGTCACCTGTGTGTAGGTGGTATCGGGATACAGGGCGTTGGATAGCGTTACCCAGCTTCCGGCCGGGGGATCGGAGGTACAGGTCAGGGTGACACATAGGGTTACAGTGGCCGAACTACTCTTCCCAGGCACAGCGGAACAGGAAGTGGAGGATGCCGGCGGTTGTGCAGTGATTACCTTGGGTGAGCCGGAGAAGCACAGGAACGAGATCAAGGCCATCACGAAATTCCCGGTAGAGAAATCCATGGCAGAATATCTTAAAATCCTGAATGATAAGCTACTTTATATTCCCAACACGTACGCACTGCACCCATTTGACAGGTGAATACATGTAAAGTGGTAAAGGTACAAAGAAAAAAATGGATCTTCGGACAGAAAACAAAAAAAGGGCAGGTTCAAAACTTGCCCTTTTAACCGGAGCCTCTCAGGGGACTTGAACCCCCGACCTGCTAATTACGAATCAGCTGCTCTA
>DAONFN010000389.1:0-2966 GCA_035403625.1 Bacteroidales bacterium | reverse complement strand
GATCACCCCGCCGATGCCGGCCAGATCGCCCAGCAGCCCGTCACGCTCGCAGGTCTGTCGGATCTGCTCCGATCCGGGGGTCACGATGAATTCCGATTGTACGCGGAGATCCTTTTCTTTAGCCTGCCGCGCAACCGATGCCGCCCGTGAGATATCCTCGTAGGAAGAGTTCGTGCAGGATCCGATGAGCCCCACTTCGAGCTTCTCGGGATAGCCGTTCTTTTTCAGGAATTCACTGAACTGCGAAACCGGCGTGGCAATGTCGGGAGAATAGGGTCCGTTGATATGGGGCTCCAACTCCGAAAGATCGATCCGGATGTACTGGTCATAGTACTTTCCCGGATTGGCAACTGCTTCCGGATCAGGAGAAAGGATACCGGCGAAACGGTCAGCCAGTTCTGCAATCGCTTCGCGTCCTGTGGCATCCAGGTAACTCTTCAATTTCGCGTCATAGGCGAACAGGGAGCAGGTGGCGCCGATCTCGGCCCCCATGTTGCAGATGGTTCCCTTGCCGGTACAGGAAAGGCTTGCCGCCCCTTCCCCGAAATATTCCACGATGAATCCGGTCCCGCCTTTCACGGTGAGAATACCGGCCAGCTTGAGGATGATATCCTTCGGCGAGGCCCATCCGCTGAGTTTGCCGGTAAGCTCGACGCCCAGTATCTTCGGCATCTTCAGCTCGAGGGGCATGCCCGACATCACGTCGACCGCGTCGGCTCCTCCCACCCCGATGGCAACCATTCCCAGGCCGCCTGCATTGGGTGTGTGGGAGTCGGTGCCGATCATCATCCCGCCCGGGAAGGCATAATTCTCAAAGATCACCTGGTGGATGATCCCGGCGCCGGGCTTCCAGAACCCTATCCCGTATCTGGCCGAAACGGTTTCGAGGAAATCGTACACCTCCCGGTTCTGTTCCATCGCCCCGGCCAGGTCGCTCTTCACCCCGGCTTTCGCCAGGATCAGATGGTCGCAATGAACCGTCGAAGGAACCGCTGTCTTATCCCTTCCGGCCGTCATGAACTGGAGCAGGGCCATCTGGGCCGTGGCATCCTGCATGGCTACCCGGTCGGGCAGGAAGTTCACATAGTCAATGCCCCGGCGGAATGGTGTAACTATCTCTTCATCAGCTAAATGTCCATACAGCAGTTTTTCGGTAAGGGTCAACGGCCGATGGAGGATTTCACGGGCTGCAAGGGTTCCGCGTTCCAGTTTTTCGTAAGTCCTTTTAGTGAGATTTGGATCGATCAGCATAAATTGATGTTAAAACATTAACAATGAGATACATTCAATTCCGTAAATGTAATTGTTTTTCTGATTTCATGCAATCCTGAGCGGCTTTTTTTATTTTTGCAATACCCGGATGAAAATATACTTCGGCGGGTCGGTTTATGCAGGAAATTTTTCGAAAATACAGGTTATTTTTCATCCTGGCAGCCATATTGGTGGCCGCGTTCCTGATCTGGTTCTTTTCGGAAATCGTGATCTACCTGCTGCTTGCGGGTGTCATATCGATGATCGGAGCCCCGGTGGTATCAATGTTCGACCGCCTCCGGATCGGCCGATTCGGGTTCCCCCGAGCCCTGAGCGTTGCCTTCACCCTCATTCTTTTTCTCTCCCTGTTTCTCGGGATGCTGGCACTTTTCATCCCCCTGGTGGCCAACGAAGCCACCCTGATCAGCAGCATCGACGGCACGAAACTTTTGCAGTATTACAGCAAGGAGATCGCCTGGCTGAGGGCCAACCTGGTCTATTTCGGGATCCTGAAACGAGGTCTTTCCCTGGAGGCGACCATCAAAGAACTCCTGCGAAAGTTCATCGATTTCAGCATGTTTTCCGATATCCTTTCATCCGTGATCCTGTTGGCAGGCCAGTTTTTCATCGGACTGTTTTCCATCGTATTCCTCTCTTTCTTCTTCCTGAAAGATCCCGATATGCTTCCCCGGTTCATCCTGCTGGTGACACCGGATAAATTTGAAGAGAAGACACGCAACGTCATGTCGAAGAGCCGCCAGCTTCTTTCCAGGTATTTCATCGGCCTGGTCCTCCAGATCCTGGCCAACATCAGCACCTATTCGTTGGCGCTGTACCTGGTGGGGGTGAACAGCCCGCTGGTGATCGGATTTTTCGCCGGCATCATCATTATTGTACCCTATATCGGGGGAATCATCGCGATGGCCCTGGGGGTGGTCCTCGGGGTTACGGGTGTGATCAGCGCCGGCGAATACGCCATGGTTTTCCCCATGATCGTCCGCATCCTGGCCGCCATGGCGGTGGTTCAGTTGATCGACAACAACGTGTTTGCTCCGCTCATCCAGGGCCACAGCGTTCGTGCGCATCCCGTGGAGATCTTCCTCGTGGTGATTGCCGCCGCAACCATAGGCGGGATGCTTGGGATGGTGGTGGCCGTTCCCGTTTATGGTTTCATCAAGATCGTGGCAGGTGAGTTCCTGAGTCATTTCAGGATTGTTCAACACATGGCAGAAAAGAAGTAACTTTACCGGGAATTAACCGGAAAACCTCATCCATCATGTCTAAATCAGGATCGAAAGTACTGCTTGCCACCCTGGTGGGTGTCGCAGCAGGCATCGGCATCGGGATGCTCATCGCCCCGGCCAAAGGTTCGAAAACCCGCAAGCGATTGAAGAAAAGGATCATGGGTATCGCCGATTTTCTCCAGGACGACCTCTCCGAGAAGATCAACGCGTTCAAATCGGCCATGCAGCCGGAAGAACGGGAGGAAGACGAGTTTGCAGAGGAACTGAAGGACGAAAAGGGGGCCTTGTGATGGAAGCGGGAAAGATATCGGACAACATCAGCAACCTGTCGGAAAATGTGCAGGATTATGTGAACCTCCGCATCGACCTGGTTAAGCTGATCCTCACTGAGAAGATCGCCCGGTTGGGATCATTTTTCCTCCTCTCGGTGATCTTTTTCATCCTGGCGATGTTCCTGTTGCTCTTCCTTTC
>DAONFN010000388.1:0-3007 GCA_035403625.1 Bacteroidales bacterium | reverse complement strand
TAATCCTGGCCGGGGTGCCAGTGGTTACTCCGTTTTCTTTTTGCCACCCTCACCCACCGTCGTTTCCATTTTTCCCCATCGGCGAACATTTCACCCTTTTTGATGGTACCTTTGTAAAATGGAACCGGTTGACCTGATACGATTCATATCGAAAAACAACTTATTCGACCCCGGCAAACCGGTGTTGCTCGCCGTTAGTGGAGGAATGGATTCCATGGTCATGGCTCACCTGGTCAGTCAGACCGGTTACCATTTTGGAATTGCCCATTGCAACTTTTGCCTTCGAGGAACTGAGAGTGACGACGACGAAAAGTTCGTCAAGGAAGTAGCATCGCGCATGAATGTTCCATTCTACTCTACAAGGTTTAGCACCCTGGAAGTGGCAGAACTTAAAGGGGTCTCCATCCAGATGGCAGCCAGGGAACTCCGCTATGACTGGTTTGAAAAGATCAGAGCGGAACACGGCTATAAGGTAGTGGCAACGGCACATCATCTCCGCGACCAAGCTGAAACCTTCCTGATCAATCTCGTCCGGGGTACCGGCATCGCGGGCCTGCATGGCATTCCTATCCGCTCGGGGAATGTGGTCAGACCTCTCATGTTTGCTATGCGGAACGAAATTGAAGAGTACGCCAGGCACCATCATGTGGATTTTCGGCATGATCGGTCGAATGACGAAATAAAATACACGCGGAATCGCATCCGTCATCAGGTAATCCCTGTGCTAGAAGAGATCAACCCCGATTTCATCCGGGGTCTTATGGAGACCATTCGCAGGATCAGCGAATTCGAAATGACCGGATTAAAAACACTGGACGATTGGAGCCTGAGGGTGCTCAGATACGAGGGTGAAGAACGGGTTTTCGACATCGATTCACTTCCATCAGGCGTTCCACAGGGTCCTTACCTTTGGAAAATCCTGTCACCATTCGGATTCAACGAGACACAAATGGAGAATCTCCAGGGTGCTCTCCCGGGCGAGGGAAGGAAGTCGTTCCTGTCGCCCACCCACTTACTGGTAAAGGAAAGAGGTTCCATCCGCATACGCCCCCGGGGAAGCCGCTCCGTGGATAGTGTATTCAGGATCGACGGCTTCAAGCGCACCAAGAAACTCGTTCAACCGCTTCCCCTCGCCTTCCGCCGCATCACCCGGGTGGAAAATTACGAGATCCCGGTATCACCCGCCATCGCCAGCCTCGACTTCGATAAACTGGAATTTCCGTTGACGCTCCGGCAATGGAAGATTGGCGATTTCTTTTATCCGTTGGGGCTGAAAAAAAGAAAAAAACTGAGCGATTTCTTCATGGACCGGAAACTATCACAAAAAACACGCGAAAACACCTGGCTTCTCTGCTCAGCCGGACGAATTGTGTGGATTGTGGGACAACGGATCGACCATCGCTTCAGGGTCACGGCGGCTACAAGAGAGATTTTACGGATTGAAGCGTAAACAAGGTACAGGTAAAGGGTGACCGGGGAAGTGTCGCAATTTTCAGTTAAATTCGCTGAAAATTCTTCCCATGAATCGGATCGGAATTATCGGAGGCACCGGCCTTGAAAAACTCGACATTTTCACCGACACCCACGAAACAATAGTCGAGACACCCTACGGAAATCCCAGTTCAAGCTTCTTTTACGGGAATCTCGGCCCGGTCGGGGTTTATATCCTCTCCCGCCATGGCAGAGACCATGGCATCCCCCCGACCCAGGTGAACAACAGGGCCAACATTGATGCGTTGAAACAACTGGGATGTCAATGCATCCTGGCAACGACGGCCTGTGGAAGCCTGCGGGAGGAGATCGGCCGGGGCGACCTGGTCATTGCCGACCAGTTCCTCGATTTCACCCGTCACCGGATCAGCACCTTCTACGACCACTTTCAACCGGGTCAGTTGGGCCACACCGCCATGGCCGATCCCTTCAACAATGACCTCCGGTCGCTTCTCATCCAGGAATGCCGCAGATCGGGGTATCGTTTTCATCCTGCCGGCACGATCGTGACCATCGAGGGACCGAGGTTTTCCACTCGTGCTGAGTCAAAGATGTTCCGCATGCTGGGCGCCGATGTAATCAACATGAGCATAGCCCCTGAAGCCAGCCTGGCAATGGAAGCCGGGATTCCCTATGCTGTCGTCGCCCTTTCTACCGACTATGACTCCTGGAAACACGATGAGAATCCAGTAACCTGGGAGGATGTACTACGGGTTTTCAACGAAAATGTGAAACACGTCACCGCTCTGCTGGTCCGTGTGATCGGAAGGCTTGGAGAGGGTGAAAAAGTGACTGAGTAACTCTATCGGGCGTACTTGAAGCTCTTCCCCAGGTATTTTGCTGTTGCACCCAGTTGCTCCTCAATCCGGAGAAGCTGGTTGTACTTCGCAATCCGGTCGGTACGGCACGCCGAACCTGTCTTGATGAGGCCGGTGTTCAGGGCGACTGCCAGGTCGGCAATGGTAACATCTTCAGTTTCTCCGGAACGATGGCTCATAACAGCCGTGTAACCGCTGCGGTAGGCCATATTCACCGCGTTGATCGTCTCGGTCAGGGTACCGATCTGGTTCACCTTGATCAGGATGGAATTGGCAACTCCCTTTTTAATCCCATCGGATAAACGCTCCACGTTGGTCACAAACAGATCGTCGCCCACTAACTGGATCTTGTTCCCAAGTTCTTTGGTCATCAGTTTCCAGCCGTCCCAGTCGTCCTCGGCCATACCATCCTCGATCGAGATGATCGGGTAGCGTTTCACCCAGTCTTTCCAGAAGGATACCATCTCGGAAGGAGTCAGTTTTTCACCGGTCGATTTTTTCAGGTGATATACATTCTCTTCGGGAATAAAATACTCCGAGGAGGCCGGGTCGAGTGCGATACTGATATCCGTTCCGGGTTTGTAACCAGCGGTCTCGATAGCCTTCATGATCACCTTCAGAGCCTCCTCGTTCGATTTCAGGTTCGGAGCGAAACCGCCTTCGTCGCCGACATTGGTGGAATATTTCCCCTTCTTGAG
>DAONFN010000387.1:0-3019 GCA_035403625.1 Bacteroidales bacterium | reverse complement strand
ATCGTGATCAATGTCAATAAAACAAAGAAACTCTCCAATGTCAGGGCTTCCGGATCCGACGAAAAAGCGGTGATTTATCCAGCTGTAAAATTCTCGCTAGAAGAAGCGATGGAATATATCAAAGGAGATGAGTACGTGGAGGTTACGCCGAAATCCATCCGGCTGCGAAAGATTCTGCTGGACGAGATTGACCGAAAGCGGGCCCGGAATCAGCAGGAATAAGGGCGTCGGCAACCAGTTCGGCAATATCCTTCACCGGTACCGGTGAGGTTCTTTCGAGTGTCTTTTTACACAGCGGACAGGCAGTAGCGACCCGGTCGGGGCTGTCGGCCAGCAACACCTGCAGAGTGCCTGTGGTCATGGCTCTGCGTTGTTGTTCCGTGGCTGTGAAAAGGCCGACTCCGCCCCCGCAGCAGATCGCGTTTTCCCGTTCCTCATCCACGGTCGCCGGTGAAGAAAATTGTCTGAGTAAATCGCGGGGGGCTTCGTATTCGCCTGAACCACGTCCCAGATCGCAGGGATCATGATAGGCAACCCTGAATTCCTGGTCTTTCAGCCGTATCCGGTCTGCCTGCACCAGCCGGAGGATGAATGACGCATGATGCTCTATGGGAATTGACAGTCCATATTCCTCCCTGAATACGCGAAGGCAGATCGGGCATGAGGTTACCAGACGCGTGGCGCCTGATTTTTCCAGAAGTTGTTTGTTGTAGGCCACCAGATCTTCCGCCTGGCGGTCTTTGCCGGCAAGTTTGAGCGGCCGCCCGCAGCAAACACTGCGCTCTTCATCCAGGTGCAGGTAGGTAACCCCGGCGGCACGCAGGATGGACTTGAATGCCCTGGGAATCGATGGGGTGAGGTGCGACATGCATCCCGAGAAATAGATGATCTCTGTGTTACTTGGATGAACAGCCTGGATCCTCGGAAGGAAGGAGAAGTCGGAGGTCTGTCCCGAAACCAGTTCCCGCCGCTTGATCAGGCGCAGGGAATCGGTGCTGATCCCGACAGGGCAGACTGCCTGGCAACGGCCGCACAAAAGGCACTTTCGTGAGATTCCTTCGGGTACATAACGGTCGCGCAGATCCCCGATGAAATAGACCGCCTGTGCGTCGTAGATGCCGGCTTCATTCATCGGGCAAACGTCGAGACAGACGCCGCAACGGGAGCAAGCCATCACTTCGGTATCCGACATGCTGGAATACCAGAGGGAAGGACGAATCCCGGCGTGACGGAACAGGATCAGCAGGATCTCCGTGGGAATGTGCATGTACCGCGAGGCCGGCAGGGAGATGAAGAAGATGCCGAGCGACAGGGAATAACCCCACCACATGGAATAAGCGACCACATCGGTATGGATGGGAAAGACTGAAACGAGCAGGGATCCAAGGGGTTGGGTCAGGAAACCGCCGCCTCCACCATAGTATCCTGCAGTGATACTTTCGGCCAGCAGTCGCATCGGGAAGATGAGCCACAGGGCAGCCAGGGCAACGCGGTCGGTCAACTGCAATCCGGTCGTACGGCGCATGCCGAAGATCCGTGAATGCTGCCGCTTCAACAGCGCCAGGACAAGTCCGCTCAGCACAAACAGCAGGAGCAGGTCCATCAGGAAGCGGAAAAAACCGGGAACGGTAAAGGTTTCGAAAAAGATGACCAGGGAGTCGTGAATGAAAAATTTCAGGAAAATGGGGTAATAGGGTGCATTCAGATGGGTGCCGCTGTAGAGGCGGCTCTCCAGGTTACCCGTCACGATCAGCAGGAACCATCCCAGGGCGAAACTCATGTGCATATATCCCAACAGGGGATTTCGTTTCCACATGCGGCGGTGGATGAGGGCTTCCATGAAAACTTCCCAGAGAGCGGGAAGGATGCTCCCCGGCTTTTGCATTGCCGTGGTAAACCGGTCGCGGTCGGCGGCCGGAAGGTTCTTGATCCACCGGTACCAGGTCCGCGCGATGACGGATAGCATATAAATAAGTCCCAGGAAGAAGGGCAGGACGAAGAGGTTGAAGTTGACCATCACAAATGCTCCAGGGCCCGGTTAATGGTGAGGATCACATTCCGCAGGTTAACACCTCTCGGGCATACAAGCTGGCATTTGCCGCAAAGCATGCAACGGGCGATCTCCTTTCGAAGGGTACCTGTTTCCCCCCGCCTGACCAGGGTGTGAAGCCGCCGGATATTGAAGGTCGTAAAATGCCCGGTGGAACAGGTTGCGGTGCACGATCCACACCCGATACAGAGATTGGCCGAAGGTTCGTTACGGAGCAGGTAGCGGCCGATCCGGACGTCGTTGCGGTCCAGATCGATCGTATCATCCTTCAATACGGAATAACCAAACTCCACTCCCATTCCGCCTTCTCTTTATTGCCTATTCAGATACTCAAATGCCTGCATGGCTGCCGACCGCGCATCGGTGATTGCCCCGGCAATGTTGGCCGGGCCTTTGACGGCTCCTGCCAAAAAAAGCCCTGGAACCGGCGTCGAATTATCCGCCAGGTTGTCGTCGGTCGTCGACAGGAATCCATCCGGGCTGCTCTTCAGTCCCAGCATCCCTGCAACCGATTCCGTTCCCGGGTTGGGCACAAAGCCTGCAAGAAGGACGATCAGATCGACGGTCATTTTCAGTGGCTTTCCCGTGAGGGTGTCTTCGGTTTTCATGACCAGCGAAAATTCCTGGTTCTCGGCGCACTCCGACAGGCGGCCCCGGATAAAATTGATGCCCCATTTCTGTTGGGCTTCCAGGTACATCTCTTCGAAATGGCGGTCAAACATCCTCAGGTCCATATAGAAGTTATAGACTTCACACTCGGGAAGCATCTCTCTGATCTCAATGGCCTGCTTGACACCGGTTACGCAGCATACCTTTGAACAATAGAGGTTTCCGGCTTTTTCATCACGTGATCCCACGCAATGGATAAAGGCGACCTTTGCCGGCGTTTTTCCCTGCCGGGTGGTCAGCCCTTTGCCCTTTCGCAGGATGTCTTCCAGGTCGGCGGAGGTGATCACATTATCGTAGATC
>DAONFN010000386.1:0-3033 GCA_035403625.1 Bacteroidales bacterium | reverse complement strand
CGGGCGGGATTTGGGTAAAGTGTGATCCGCCCGCCGTCTCCGTTCTCGCCAATCCCGGTGCATGCGTCTGTTGCAAAAATCACCGTAATGGCAGCATCGGACCGGCAACCATGCCGGTTGGTAACAACGACCGAATAGGTTTGTGCATCATAGCCAATGCCGGTGGTGCCAAAGGAGATGGTCCCTGTGATCGCCCCATTCGACCAAAGATAATCTGACCCCGGATTGCCGGCATCCAGTTCCACGGTATCATAAATGCATACCGTCGAATCGGCAGGTCCCAGATGTATAGCCGGTTTCTGAAACAGGATAACATTCACACTTCCCTGAATCGTGTTGAACTGATCGAACAGCGATATTTGGTAGGTTGTATTTTCCCGGGGAGATACCATGGGATCGGCTTCGGAGGAAGTGAAGCCGGGCGGAATGGAACTCCATGAATAATTATAATGACCGACATTGCCTCCGCCCGGCACGGCATACAAGCGTGTGGAATCACCCGGGCAGATGGAATCGTGTGCTGCGACCGGGTTAACATTCAGGGCAACGCCGGTCACTTCGACGAGCACATTCGCTTCATTGGTGCTGATGCAGTTCGTAGACAGGTCGGTAACCTGCAGGAAGTACAGGGTATTGGAGGAAAGATTGACCGTCCTGGGGTTTTGTATGCCCGGGTGGATCAGTTTATCGGCCGGCGACCAGCTGTAATAATAGGTGCTGTTGCCGTTGGTGACTGATCCGTCGAGGAATGTATACGTACCGTTGGGTATTGACTTTGACTGGCCTGCATTCGCGACGGGGAGAGGAATGATGGTTACGGTGACCGTTCCGTTGACGGTATTGTATCCGTCGAATGCGGTTACCTGGTAGGTCGAAGTCATATCCGGGACAACCGTCGGATTAGGCAGGGTGGAGGTAAATCCGTTCGGGCCTGTCCACTGGTAGGTATAGTTTCCGGCGCCACCCGAGCCTATTGCCTGGAGTTGGGTGGACGAACCAAAGCAGATCGAGGAGGGAGTAGCCACCGCATTCACTGAAAGAGGTCCTCCCTGGATATTGACGGTCACCAGATCGGTTGCCTGGCATCCGGCAGAATCATCGGTAACTTTAAGAGTGAACACCTGGGCCGTGAACAGGTTCACGGTTTGCGGATTCTGGATGCTGTCGTTCACGAGTTTATCGGCTGGTGTCCATTTATAATGGTACGCACCGCTTCCTGCTGTGCAGCTCCCGTGCAGCGTTGCCGTTACCCCGTTCATAATCGTGGTGTCGTTGCCAGCATTGGCCACCGGATGATAAACGTCGACATGGACATCCGAGGTATCGATGCTGGTTTGCCCGTTGACAACGATTCGAAGATAATATTCGCCGGCATTCGCTATTGTGGCATTCGGAATCGTAGGGTTCTGGATATTCGATGTAAATCCGGCCGGTCCCCACCAATAATAGGTGGCCCCGGTTACCGACTGGGCGGTCAGTTGAAGGGTCTGACCTATGCAGATCGGGCTGTTGCTGGTACAGGTCGGAGGAAGGATTGAACAATCGGTGGTACCGGTTCCGGAGGTTTGCTGGAAGATGATGTTGCAAGGGTCGTTAGAGTAGTTGGTGATTACCAGCATATAATACTGACCCGTGACGGCGTTAAGAATATCGCAGGTTTCCGTGGGTTGCGGCGAGTAACTGCAATCCACAACCTTATTCGAAGTCAGCAACCCGCAACACTCCTGCGAAGGAAACGGTCCCCAGCAGCAAAAATCAATATCTTCGGCCGGTTCACTGTGCATCTGGATAATGATATTACCGGATAAAGCAACTTTCATGTAATACCAGGCCGGATTGGGCCGGGTTTGTAAACAGGCATAATAAGGACCGACCTGGCCGGCGCCGGCATTCACACCGGCCGGAAAATTATACACGGTACCGGTGCAAAACGGGGCGGCTGTTTCACATGTGTTATTCCCGCCTTGTCCCTGCTGGGCAAACACTGAACCGCTGAAAATCAACAGGGCGGGAATGAACCAAAGCATTTTTTTCATAACCTTCCCGGATTATTTGTACTTGTCATTCTCTTTAAGCCACAGGGACTTTTTACTATCCGGCCATTCTGCGGCTTTCTCCTGTGTTTTCACTTTTAATTCATTGAACACCCTGAGTACGGAATCCGAAGCGTGACACCCGGAAGATTTAAAACAGATCCAATCTTTGGCAAGATCGGGATCGATATTGACCACCTTATCAGACTGAAACGCAAGGTTCATAAACCAAACACGTTCAAATCTTGAAGGCAGTTCAGCCAGGTTGACCAGGAAGTACCTGCTGATTTCATCCTGGTCGATCATAACCGCAAATGCACCATGAAAATTAAAATGCTTGTATTGATCACGGAATGCGGGATCGTCGGGCTGTATGGCCGGCTTTTGCGCACAGATCACCCCGGCAAATAATAAAAGCATGGTCAGGAATGCCGTTCGTTGTTTCATTTTGGCCAGATTCGGAAAAGACAAAGATACAAAAATCAATAATCTGTAGAACCATCCCGCAGATCGAATCACCAACCGGAAGCCAGAAGATCAATGATGTGGATGGTACGGATCGGCAGGTTATGTTTGTCGATGTATGCCTGTTGGTTCATCAGGCAGGAAGAGTCGGTGGAGACGATGAATTCGGCTCCGGTTTCGAGAGCCCGGGTAACTTTTTGTTCTGCCATGGCGGAAGAGATTGGTTCGAATTTGGCGGAAAAGGTGCCGCCGAAACCACAGCACACTTCATTATCTTTCATTTCACGCAATTCGAGCCCGGAAACCCTTGCCAGCAACCGGCGTGGTTCATCTTTGAGTCCATATTCCCGTAAAGCAGCGCAGGAATCGTGATAGGTAACGACATGCGGGAATACGGCACCCAGTTCATCCACGCCAAGTTCGTTGACTAAAAAATCAGTAAACTCAAAGATATTTTTTTTTAATTGCTTATATTCGAGATGGTAGGCTGTATTGTGGAAAAGCCAACCGTAGTAATTCCGTATGAATCCGATAC
>DAONFN010000385.1:0-3070 GCA_035403625.1 Bacteroidales bacterium | reverse complement strand
TCTTTCTTGATCCCTCCCGTCACCTGAAGAAATACCCCAGGATCAGGGAATTTCTGGCAGGAGCAGTGGCAGGCCGCGACATCCTGGCTCGTGCAGGCGAGGAGGTAGCCTTCCTGGAAAAATTCCGGATCAAGTCCCTTTTTTTTCGCGACCGGGATTACCCCCACCGCCTGAAGAATTGCCACGACGCTCCCGTCATGCTCTATTACAAAGGCGTTGCCGATCTGAATGCCCCGCGGGTGATCGGGATCGTCGGGACCCGGAATGCCACTGCGTACGGGAAGGATGTTACCCGGAAGTTCGTAGAGGACCTGGTCGATTATAATGTGCTGGTCGTGAGTGGGCTGGCCTACGGGATCGATGGTTGTGCACACCGGCAGGCGGTGGCATCCGGGCTCGCCACGGTTGGGGTGCTCGGTCACGGGTTGGATACCATTTATCCCTGGGCGCATAAACCCCTGGCAGAGAAGATGGTTACGCAAGGCGGACTGCTGACCGAGTTCCTGAGCAGGACCAAACCCGACCGGAATAATTTTCCGATGCGCAACCGGATCATCGCCGGACTTTGCGATGCCGTAGTCGTGGTGGAGGCCGGGGTGACGGGAGGGGCGCTGATTACGGCGGAGATCGCGAACACCTATAACCGTGATGTGTTTGCAGTGCCGGGAAGGGTGACCGACCCGGTATCGGAAGGCACCAATACCCTGATCAGGACCAACCGGGCAGCGCTGATCCAGAAGGCCGGCGACATCGCCTATCTGATGGGATGGAACGACGAAGGAAAACCGGTCTTCGCCCCGCAAAAGAAGATTTTCATCGAACTCACCCGGGAAGAAGAAAGGATCGTGGAATTGCTGCGTCCGGAGGGCACCCTTGGGATCGATGAACTCAGCGTAAGGCTCGATATCCCGATGAGCCGGGTGTCGGCCTCCCTGCTGAACCTGGAGTTCGAAGGGGTGGTGAAATGCCTGCCCGGGAAGCGATACTCGCTGCTGTAGAGCACTGACCTTCCAGCTCTGGAAGACCTGGAAGGTCTTCAGAGAAATGTGTACTTTTACCACGGATAATTCGATGAAAGAACCTTGGAAGGCATTGTAATCAAATCGACCGGAAGCTGGATCCTGGTTCAGCTGAGCGACGGTGTGCGGCTGGAATGCAAGCTAAAGGGGCAGTTCCGACTGCGCGGCATCAAGCACACCAATCCGGTGGCCATTGGCGACCGGGTGGAGGTGGAGAAGTCGGCGGCCGACAGCCACGGGCTGGTCACCCGCATCTTTCCCAGGGATAACTACATCATCCGGAAGGCCACCAAACTTTCGAAGGTCTCCCATATCATCGCCGCCAACCTCGACCAGGCCTACCTTGTTGCCACGATCGAGCAGCCCAGGACCTCCAATGGTTTCATCGACCGTTTCCTGGTGACCGCCGCCGGGTACTACATCCCGGCAGGGATCATTTTCAATAAAACCGATCTGTACGGCCCTGCTTCCATGAAAGTGCTGGATGAACTGACGGCTGTTTACGAACGAGCCGGATATCCCTGTTATCGGACCTCGGCGCTAACAGGAGACGGTGTCGAAGTCTTGAAGGAAAAACTAGCCGGGAAGGTCAACCTGTTCTCGGGCCATTCAGGCGCCGGGAAATCGGCCCTGATCCGGGCCATCGACCCGTCGCTAACCCCCCGTACCGGAATGATCTCCGAAGCGCATCAAAAGGGAATGCACACCACTACCTTTGCGGAGATGCATGAAATGGAAACAGGAGGCTTTATCGTGGATACGCCCGGTATCAAGGAATTCGGACTGATCGACTTTGACCGCGCCGAGATCCCGCGGTGTTTCCCCGAAATGGACCGGCTACTGCCGCAATGCCAGTACAGCAATTGCTCGCATACCCATGAACCGGGATGTGCCGTAAAAGTTGCAGTCGGGAACGGAGAGGTCAGCCCCCTCCGCTATCAATCCTATCTCAGTATTCTCAATGACAGCTGATCAACTGATAACCCGTGATTTGCCTCCGCTGAGCATCAGCGATACAGGAACCTATGCCCTTGGCCAGATGGAAGATCTCCGCCTGGGTCACCTGCCTGTTGTGGATGATGGCCGTTTTCTGGGAATTGTATCGGAAAAGGATATCCTCTCGATGGAGGATCCCGGCCAGGAGATCGGGACCGGAGCCATGGTACAGAAACGGTGTTTCGTCACTGAAGGACAACACCTGCTGGAGGCTCTCAAAACCTTTGTATCGTTCAGTCTCACCCTTCTCCCAGTGGTGTCTGCCGACCATCTTTATCTGGGTTGTGTCACCCTTCCCTCGCTTTTACAGGCATTGTCGGACCTTACCGGGGCGCCCCAACCGGGTGGAATCATCGTGATCGACGTGCCAGAGAGGGAGTTCGATCTTACCGAAATCGTTCAGGTAGTCGAAGCCAACGACGCCAGGATCATATCTTGCATGACCGGCCTGAACCCGGAACCGGGAAGGGTACGCATCACGCTGAAAGTAAATCGATTGGATATCGGACCCCTCCTGCAGGCCTTCTTCCGTCTCGATTATAGTGTGGTCGCCTCCTGGTCGGAGGAAGATTCCTATAACGATGACCTCCGCGACCGGTACGATGCCCTGATGAACTTTCTGAATATCTGATCCATGCGGGCACGCCTGGTCATTACACTTCTGACCGGCTGGTTGTTTCCGGGTATAATCCTCGGGGCTATGGCGGGTTCTCCGGGACGACTGGTCATTGACACCGACAGCCTGGTGGTTCGCCACATCCTGTTTGCAGGAAACCGAATTACCCATGAAAGCCTCCTGCGAAGGGAACTTCCTTTCCATGAGGGTGACTTTCTGCCTGTCAGGGAGATGGAGAGGCGGTTGACCGGAGGGACGCAGAACATTTTTAATACCAGGCTTTTTAACCACGTACGGATCGATACACTCAGGACTGCGGCACGCGATTCAGTCGATGTGAAGGTGACCGTCGTGGAACGATGGTATATCTGGCCAATCCCATTCTTTGAAATATCCGACCGGAACTTCAATGTCTGGTGGGAAACCCGTGAAATCCGGC
>DAONFN010000384.1:0-3073 GCA_035403625.1 Bacteroidales bacterium | reverse complement strand
AGCTGCTCAACCGTCGCCGCCACATTCCCGGTTTCACTCAAGCCCTGGCCGGCAACTCCAGATCCCATCGCCGGTCCGCTCAGCGTATGTTACCCATCCTCACAAAAATACTCGGTCAACCCCATCCCTTATGCCACGGCCCACACCTGGAGTTATTCAGGTACCGGGGTCAGTATCACAGGGAATGGAACGTCTTCCGTTAACCTTGTCTTCGGTCCGACTCCCACCGCCGGACAACTCACTGTTACCGGGCAGAACGATTGCGGGAACGGTCCCGTCTCCGCTCCTGTAAATATCGAACTCCATCCCCGGCCGGATGTCACCTACCCTCTCTGCCACGACGCCATCACCACCCGGAACGCAAAGCCATTCACCCTTCGCGGCGGAAATCCTTACGGCCCCACCGGAACTTACCACCTCAACTTTGCCTCCAACCCTGCCTTGCCGGGTGATCTGTTCAATCCTGCAGTATCTCCTCCGCTTTGTATTCCTGCTGATCCTTTTCTTGCCGGGTGATCTGTTCAATCCTGCAGACGGCGCTGTGAACATCGGTTCCAACACTATTTTTTACATCTATTCCACGGTGTACAATTGCCTCGATACTGCCACTCAGAGCATTACCGTCCTCCCCTCCAATGCAGGTTATATCTGTGGAAGCGCGCTGTTATCCGATCCACGGGATCCTTCCATCTCCTACCGTACCTACCCGATCGGCACCAAATGCTGGATGGCCGAAAATATCCGTATCGGATCGCGCGTCGTTCTGCCCTCGCAAAACCAGCCGCAGAATCAGTCCGACAACTGCATCATCGAAAAATACTGCCTCCCTTCCGACAACATCAATTGCACCAACTACGGAGGATTGTACCAATGGGATGAACTCATCCAGTACGGACAAACGCAGTTCCCCTACCAGGGACTCTGTCCGCCGGGATGGCATGTTCCAACTGCTGCAGAATGGTCCGACATGATTGACCAGGTCGCCCAGATGTCACCCGGGGTCGGTCTGGCAAGCCTCCTCCAGTATGCTTCGGGGTTCAATGCCAAACTGAAAGGGCTGTTTTACCTCTATGGTCAGTGGGCGTTCACATCGGGTGATCCGACTGCTACCATGTACTGGACCTCTTCGAAAAACAACGGCAATCCTATCGCCAGAGGCCTAAATTCCAGTAATTTATCAGTATCCTATTACGAAAGCTCCAAAGCCAACGCCTTCACGGTGAGGTGTGTCAAAGACTGACCCTGGCTGGGGTGATCACGGTTCAACATCAGCCCCAACACCGGGCATGATAAAAAGTTGATCTACAAGAAACCGTTGAGGCATGTGGTAAGGGAAAAAAAAACATGTAACTTTACATCGGTTAATTCCTTACGACGCTTTTCACGTTTGATATATCCTGCCAATGAGACAATTATACGCGAAACGACTTCATTTTCCGCGATCCTGGTTTATTTTATTCATCCTGCCGGTCCTGATTTTCAGCCATCAAGTCACCGGACAGGTACTTGAACCTGCCTTCGTTCGTTTCCATTCGGATTCGGTCATGGATCCGCCTCCAGGTTCAGAATGGGGGAATGGTTGGTCGCCATCATGGGAAACCGATGAGGCTACCAACTGTGCCAATTCGAATTTCTCACTGGGTAATTTTACAAACTGGCAAGGGTGCTTCGGTTTATGGTGCGATTCAACAGGACCTAGTCAGACCCGTTGTAACTCAGGGAATTTCGTCGCTTTGAAACCACCCTGTACAAACACTGGGATGCCTTGGTTCAATAATCCCCCCGCGGGAGGGCATTACTCGATACAAGATACGGTTACGGGCGGAAAATTCGACCCGTGCATTCCCGCTTTGAGAAAAGTTTTCCCGGGTGAAGTACATTCCTGCCTTCTGGGGAACCGAACTTGCACAAGCGGCGGTGGTGGCTATATAGATCAGTTGACCTATCAGATCACCTATAACGAGACAAACAGCTTTTTGATCTATCGTTCAGCGGTTGTGTTAAAGGATCCAAACGATCCCACCCACTATACAGCCAATAAGCGTCCCAGGTTCACCATCGAAATTAAAGATCATGCGACGGGAGCGCTGCTGGATCCTTTGTGTGGATTCTATGACTTGTATCCGGGTGACGGGGTTACAGCCTGGAACACGCAAGGTTCCTGGGTCTGGAAAGACTGGAGCACGATCGGGGTGGACATTTCCTCGCTGGCTGGTGTGGTCCCGGGCCAGTTGCTTGATGTCGTTTTTACCGTTCACGGATGTTCTTTCCAGGCCCATACCGGATACGCTTACATTTCCGCCACCTGCGGATCGATGAACATCACCAATTCCGGTTGCCAGAATTCCGGTACTGTGACCATGACCGCCCCCCCGGGTTTCTCGAGCTACCAATGGTATGGTCCTATCTGCAAAGCACCCAACCCTCCCTGTCCCTACCCTGCCCCTCTTTTCTACACGGGAAATCCATGTATGGTCACTACCGCCCAGGGAGCACTCACCGGGAATCAGTTTGACCTGATCCTGACCGCGCTGAACGGATGCACCGTGAAGCATGTCATGCAGACGATTTCGTTTACAATGGTCAACCCCGGATTCGAATCATTTGTCAACTGCATCCATAATCCAAGCATGTTCGTCGATACCTCCTCCACCACCAATCCGGCCCAACCCATTAAAAAAAGACGATGGAAATTTGATACCGACAGTGCATGGACAGCTCTGACGTTGAACGACACGATTTATCACACGTATCATGTTCTGGGACAACATATTGTAAGTATGGAAACCCAGTCGCAGGACAGTTGTCCCGGAGCCCTAACGGATACGATTTGGGTGGGCCCTCCACCCTCGATCACCGATTATATCCCGGGCGACACCCTATGTTCGCAGGACAGTGTCAAATACACCATGACATTCTCTGAGGTGGGGGCAAATGCTCAATGGACCAGCACAGTGTCGTCAGGAACGGCAACTATAGTACATATTCCGGCCAGTCAAACCGGGATGACGATCAATGACCGGATCATTAACCACAGCACTACGGATGCGGTCGTAACCTATTCCATCATACC
>DAONFN010000383.1:0-3086 GCA_035403625.1 Bacteroidales bacterium | reverse complement strand
ACCGTCAGATTACGGAGGATCGATTGTTCCTGTTTCACGTAGTCGGCCGGAAGATTGAACAGGTTGATATCACTCAGCATACCCAGTTTCGCGCCCAGTGTTTCGAACTGCCGTGAATAGCTTTTTGCCAGGGAATTACGGGTGAATTCGAGGTCATCGTTGCTGAATTCCTTCGGGTAGCGGGCCATCAGGTCGCGGAAGATCCCCACCGATTCGGCGGTGGCCGATGACCGGACATTGGCGGCGGCAGAGAAAGTCCCGGCGACGAGTCCGCCGGTGAAGCCGGTACGGGCGCCATAGGTGTATCCTTTTTCTTCGCGCAGCACCAGGTTGACGTTTCCGTTAAAGGAACCGCCCAGCTTGTAATTCGCAACAGTGGCCGGGAAATAGTCTTTGTCCTGGCGAACCGGTCCGGAGCAGCCGATGCTGATGACGGATTGCTTGGCGCCGGGTACATCGACCAGGAAAACAGTCGATTGAGCAGGCGCAGGAGGAAGGGAGTAGGAGGGAAGAGCGACCTCAACAGCCTTCCAGCCTTTTGCCAGGGGGATGAGAGAGGCCATTACCCTGTCCTGGGTGATGCTACCGGCTACCTGGAAGGAGGCCACCGACGGGGAGAAGTTGGCGGAATAGAAATGGCGAAGGTCGTCGATCGTGAACGATTTCACCGACTCCTCGGTACCCAGGCGGTCCGTCGAAAGGATGTGTGCTTTGCCGTAAACCATCAGGTTGAACTGGTTGCGGGCCAAGGTTGCCGGACTGGCTTTCTGCCTTTTGATGACGTTCTGGATCCTTGTACGGGCGAGGTCGAATTCTCCTTCATCCCATCTCGGTTCCAGCAGAATCTCCTGAACCAGCGCCATCACCTTTTCGTAGTTCCGGGTGAGGCAATTTCCCGAAAGGGTAATGGAGTTGTTTGAGGCTGACAGGCGGATCGAGGCTCCGAGCCGGTCAATCTCCTCTTCGAGTTCCAGCGGGGTCTTGTTCCGGGTGCCTTCCATCATCAATTCGCAAACCATATTGGCCAGGCCGGGTTTGTCGATCGGATCGAGGAGGTGACCACCCTTGATCTCGATCGAGAATTCGACCAGCGGCAATTCGGAGTTTTCAATTCCCAGCACCTGCATTCCATTGGCGGTTTTATCCTTCCAAACTACGGGGAGAACCAACACAGGGTCCGGTCCGTCGGCCGGCATGACCGACCGGTCGATGAGCGTTTTCGTCTTGACGATCAGTTCTTCCTGCTTGTTCTTGATCTCTACCTGCGTGGCTTCGCTGATCTTTTCTTCCGCCACTGCTGCCCTGACCGATCCTTCCGCCACCTTATCCAGTTGGCCTTTCGGAACAAAACTGGTGGCCAGGTAAGGTTTTCCCTTGATATACTTTGCGTAAACGCGCAGGATGTCGGCCTTGGTCACGGCTTTCAGTCGTTCGATGTCGGTTTTATAGTAGGCGGGATCGCCTTTTTGTTCGTTGTAGGATGCGAGCTGGAACGATTTCCCCAGGATGCTGGAGATCCCGTTATAGAAATCGGTCTCCTGCCCGGCTTTGATGCGTTCGACATCGTCGTCGGTAAAACCTTCCTTCTCAAAAAGATCAAGGGCTTCGAAGACGCCCTTTTCGATATCATTCAGGCTGACTCCGTCGTTGGCAGTGGCGGTAATGGTGAACGTACCTGCTATCTCCTGGGCGCTGTTGTAGGCACGCTGGTTTGACGATAGTTTCTTTTCCTTTTCCAGAACCTTGTACAACGGTGCTTTTTTACCACGCCACAGCAACTGGGCCAGGTAGTCGAGCGGATAGGCATCATCATGATAAGCCTGAACCGTCGGCCAGATCATCCTCAATTGCGAGGCCTTTGCAAAATTGTCTTCATGGAACACCTTGCGGGTTTTTTCCAGGGTGATGGGTCTCGGGGCAGGATCCGTCACATTTGCACCCCGTTTTATTTCTCCGAAGTATTTATTGATCAATGTCTTGGCTGTTGCCATGTCGAAATCTCCCGCCAGCACGAGCGTCGCATTGTTGGGAATGTAAAACCGTCCGTGAAAGGCTTTAACATCCGCCACTGTGGCATTCTTCAGGTCCTGCATATCGCCGATCACCGTCCAGCTGTAGGGGTGCCCTTTGGGGTACAAGTTGCTCGCTATTACGTAGTTGGTGAATCCGTACGGCTGGTTGTCGTAGGATTGCCTTTTTTCGTTCTGTACGACATTCTGCTGAATATTGAAGGCATTCTCCGTTACGGTATTGATCATATATCCCATGCGGTCCGACTCCATCCAAAGGATTTTCTCCAGGGCGTTCTTCGGAACTACTTCGTAATAGGTGGTGGCATCATAGTTTGTACCGCCGTTCAGCGTCCCGCCTGCATTCTGGATGATCTTGAAGAACTGGTCTTCGCCAACGTTTTCCGAACGCTGGAACATCATGTGTTCGAACAGGTGAGCAAACCCGGTATGCCCTTCCGTTTCGCGGTTTGATCCGACATGGAACTGGATCGCCAGGGCGACGATCGGGTCGGAGCGGTCGACATGGAGGATCACATCCAATCCGTTCGGCAGGGTGTATTTCTCGAAATCCAGGTTCAGCCCGGTCTTTTCCTGGGCAGCCAGATGCCCGTAAACCGCTGCCAGGAGGAGCAGCAGGGAGAGTAATTTTTTCATGTGTGATGGAGGTTTTAATAAGAGGAATCCGGCGCTAAAACTACGATTTTTTTTCCAATCTCCGGCAACGGGATCTTTCGTACTTTTGTGTCTTATCAATCGATTATGGACTTTAATGTGGAGAGGATCCGGGAAGATTTTCCGATCCTCCGGCAACAGATATACAAGCGTCCCCTCATCTATTTCGATAATGCGGCATCCACCCAGAAGCCGCAGGCCGTCATCGATTCCATCCGGCGCTATTATGAGGAGGACAACTGCAACATTCACCGGGGGGTGCATTACCTGAGCGTAAAGGCCACGGAAGCATACGAGGAGGCCAGGAAAGAGGTAAAGGAGTTTATCCGGGCAGGGAACACCCATGAGATCATCTTTACCAAGGGGGCTACCGAATCGCTGAACCTGGTTGCTTCTTCGTTC
>DAONFN010000382.1:0-3139 GCA_035403625.1 Bacteroidales bacterium | reverse complement strand
GCACCGGGTTGAACTTGGCCGCGCCGGATGCATCGATGTACTGCAGCGAATGGGGAGAGGTCAGCCCCAGGGAGGCGATCATAATGATGACGAATCCGATGGCCGCAATGATCATCCCGATCCCGATCTTTTTCGGAGCGGATGGCTCCATGTTCTTACGGTTCAGCCAGGTGAAGACACCCATCACGGGGAACGTAAGGGAGACGATGAACAGGGGGTTGAATGATTCGAACACTTCCGGGGCGATGGGATTTGAGGCGCCGGCCCTGGAAACGAAGAACCAGGTCAGCCCTCCCAGCACGAGGAACATACCGCCTCCGATCAGCCGCTGGGTCATGTTCTTCCGGAAGATCAGGATCAATCCGGCTACCGCCCCGATGAAGGTGAGGATCGTTTCGAGGTTGAAGAAAACATTGGTGAAGGCATCCACCGCCTTAACGGTATAATCACGGGCAAAGAAAGTCATGGTAAGCCCGTTCTGGTGGAACGACATCCAGAAGAAGATCACCACGATAAACACCATCAGGAGCGATGTGACACGGGGCCGCTCTTCTTTAGTGGAGATCTGGAACATGATGGCGACGAAGCCGATAAAGAGCCCGACGGCGGCACCGAGGGCGGCTGCATCCTTTACAGTGTTCCGCAGCAGGAACCAGAAGATCACCGAGGTGGTGATCATAAGGCTACCGCCCAGTAGGAACGATACCATATTGGTCCTGGCTTTCGGCTGCGTGCCGTCGCTCGCTTTTTTGATCTTCTCGACGGTGGGAAGCAACTTGTTGAAGATCAGGTAAACGATCAGCGACAGGAGCATGGCGGCTGCCGCGATGCCAAAGGCATAGTTGTATCCCTTCGAAAATGCATCCAGGTAATGCTGGGCAAAGGTGCCGAGGTCGGTGACGGCATGTCCGCTCACTTTGTCGGCGAGTTCCTGGAATTTGTTCATATCCTCCAGTGTGCCGTTTTTAAATGCGTGGCACATGGCGGGAAGACTTCCGTCGTGCAGGAAACCCTGGGTTTTCAGGAACCAGTTGCGAACCCCGGTTGCGGCGAAGGGTGCAAAAAACGCCCCCACGTTGATCCCCATGTAGAAGATCATGAAGGCCGAATCACGGACAGAGGAATATTTCGGGTCGTCGTATAACTGCCCGACCACTGCCTGCAGGTTTCCTTTGAAAAGACCGTTCCCGAAAGCGATGATAAAAAGCCCTGTGACGGTTAGCATCAGCGGGTTGCCGGGCATGGCCATGATGACATAACCCGAGAACATAACCACGATTCCGGCCAGGATCACGGTCTTGTATTTCCTCGTCAGGTCGGCCACGATCCCACCGATCAGGGCCAGGGCATAGATGCCGAAGTAAAACCAGCTGTAGATGCTGCCTGCATCTTTCTCGGTAAGTCCGTACCTGGCCTGCAGGAACAGCACCAGGATGGCCATCATGGTGTAAAATCCGAACCGTTCTCCCATGTTGGAGAAGAATGCTACAAATAGCCCTTTGGGATGCTTCTTAAACATAATCAGTGGGTTGTTGGTGAATACTGGCGAAGTTGACCTTCTGCGTTACAAAAATAGTCAAATTTGCATACAGGCAAAGCCATCCAATACATCCACAGAAAATTACACAATTTTCAACCGGGTTGTAATATTTAACCTCCCCGGTCGTCTCACACTCCGTATGGATCTCCAGGAATTTAAAACGCAGGTTTACCCGTTGAAAGACAAGCTCTTCCGGTTTGTGCGCCGCATGCTGGATCATACCGAGGAGGCGGAGGATACCGTGCAGGATGTTTTTATCCGGCTGTGGAATATCCGCGAAAAGCTCGACGAATACAGGAGCGTCGAAGCATTGGCCATGGTGACCGCCCGCAACCTGTGTCTCGACCGGATCAAGTCGAAGCGCTATACGGTCGACGGCTTCGACGATCACCGAACCTACCTGGAGAACCTGCCCGAACGGCCCCGCCCCGACCACGCCGAGATGGCAGGGTTGATCCGGCAGGCCATACGGGAACTTCCTGAACCTCAAAAGACGATTGTTCACCTGCGCGACATTGAGGGGTACGAATTTGCGGAGATTTCAGAGGTGACGGGAATGAACGAAAATGCCATCCGTGTGGCGCTTTCGCGTGCCCGGAAAAAATTGAGGGAAGCGTTGATTAAAACTGAAGCGTATGAATACCAGAGAGATTGAGGAAATTTTAGCCCGGTACTTCGACGGCGAATCCACCCTCGCCGAGGAGGGGAAGCTGCGCGAATTTTTCTCAGGCGACGAGGTGCCGCCCCACCTGGAGCCCTACCGGCCCCTGTTCGCCTTCTTTACGGATGAGAATCGTGAGGAACCGGCATCGCCGGGGTTTGAACAGCGTTTGACCGCTGCACTTGAAAGCCACGGAGCCGGGAAGGTGGTCGTGATGCAACCGCACCGCCACCGGATCCTGTTTATCTCCTCCATAGCCGCTACCGTACTCCTCCTGATTGGCATTTTCTTTACCCTCCGTACCGGACGGGTCGACCTCACGGCCTTTTCCAAACCTGATCCGGAGGTTGAACGTGCCTGGAACGATACACGCGGCGCCCTGCTCCTTCTTTCGGGCAACTTCAACCACGGCCTTGGTCAGGCGGAGCGTCTCCAAACGGTAGGAAAAGCATTGGAAAATCTGACCCTCTTCAACAAATTTTACCAGTATCAACCTGTAATTATTAACCAGGATGACCGGAACGGTACATCCATAAAATGACCCAACTATGAAAACCATGATGAACCGACTGATCGTTGCGGCTTTTCTGATGATGCCGCTATTGATGCATGCCCAGAGCCCGATCGACAAAGTGTTTGATAAATATGCTGCCCAGGATGGATTTACTTCGGTGAATATTTCCAAAGAGCTTTTTCAAATGATGATGCAACTCGGCCAGGGAGATGCCAAAGACACCACCGCAGCGGAGATCCGCAAGATGGTGGAGCAACTTTCCAGCCTGAAAGTGCTGACCTATTCATTCGACTCTGCGAAGATCGTGAAAGCGGTTTCGATCTATAATGAATTTGCCGCAGCTTACTCTTCAGCAGCCTATAAGGAACTTATGACCATCAACGAAGGACGCCAGAACATTCGTTTCCTGACGAAACAGGACGGC
>DAONFN010000381.1:424-3166 GCA_035403625.1 Bacteroidales bacterium | reverse complement strand
AAGATAGAGAATACCTTTTTATCCTGCAATAAAAAAAAGAGGGCGGCCCCGACACCCCAGTGCCAGAGCCACCCTCCGGGGATAAAGTTTACCGGCCGATCAGCATCTTCAGATTCTCGGTGGTATCACCGGCGGAAACCTTTACGAAGTAGAGCCCGGGCGATACGCCGACCAGGTTCAGTGAATGACTTCCATCGCCAGGGTATGCCGTTTTCAAAACACAGATCCCGCGCATGTCGAAGATCTCCACCCGGATAGCCGTGCCGAAAGAAGCCCCGCGGTTCAGGAGGGTGAACCGGCCATCGTTCGGATTGGGGAACAGGAGAAAACGTCCCGAAGCAGTCACGCATTTCCCCGGGATTTCGACACCTGTAACTTCGCCGCCTTCGGCCGTTACCATCGATTTCGACAAACTGCCGCAATAGGCATTCGTTGTGGTGATATACCCGTGCATATAGCCTCCCGGGAAAACACGTGTACCATAAAGATAGTCAATCTTATACCCGGCAATCATCCGGGCACTTCCCCCGCTCTGAACGATAAACGTCGAACCGCCTCCCGCTACTGTCACGGTATTTGAAGCATCAAAACAGACGTTCAGACCGGAGGGAACCGTGCCGGTCACAGAGACGTTGACCGGCACCACGATCATCACGATGGTGTTCGACGTGGCCGGATTTCCGGTTGGGCACAGGTAATTGGAGGTAACCACACATTTCACCTGGTCGTTGTACGACGGCACATAGGAGTACGAGGAAAGTCCGCTTCCTACATTAACCCCGTTCACCTTCCATTGATATGAAGGGGAAGATCCCCCGTTTACAGGCGTCGCGGTAAAAGTAACGAAATAACCCGGGGGCGATGGATTGGCCGATGCCGCAATCGAAACGCTGACAGGCAGATAGGGCCTCACGGTCAACGGGGTACTGCTCGTTGTCGTTGTCCCCAGGTTGTCGGTCACGGTAACCGAATAAATCGTGGTGGATCCCGGCGATGCGACCGGATTCTCGACGGTGGTGGATGACAGCCCTGATGCCGGGCTCCACAAATAGGTATAGGGGGTCTTCCCTCCGGCAGGGCCGGCATGCAACTGCGAGGAAGATCCGGTGCATATCTCTGTGGGAGTAGCCGAGGCCGCAGCCGTCAGCGTAGGAACCCAGTCGATCAGATTAAACCCATCGCCATCGTAAGATTCGCCTGAGAACCCGCCTGAAAAGTCCACGAAATAAACATGTCCGGAGTTGAGGGTTTTAGCCACATTGCTCGCCCCTCCCCAGGTGTTGGAGGGAAATACGGCATGACGGATCGTCAGTACCTGGCTGTTGTTGATCCCCAGGAGCGTACCTCCGGAAGCGCCGTCCTGGAACGTACACCCGTAAAAGGCGTAGGCAGGGTCAACCGTGCTCCCCGGCGGGAGATAAACGCCGTTTGCTCCCATATTCATGAAGAGGGTGTGATCGGCTGCAATCGTCCCACCCGAATTAATGTTGAGTGCGTAGCGATAGGTCGAAACATTGGCCCGGATCGTCACGGGATTGACAGCGGTACCGTACGACTCAAGCCGTCCGCCAGAATTGACGTTCAATTGTTTGGTATCGGTCAACACCAGTAGCGATCCGGAGGCCAGCGTGAGCGTTGCCGCATCGTTCACGGTCACATTCCCGAATACGAACAGGTTGTTTCCGTTCAGGTTATACTGTCCGTTTTCAAGGGTAAAATCCCCGCCGAACTGGCAGCTTGTGTTCCCGATCTGGGTCACAGAATACCCCGACGACTTGTTTATAAACAGGTTGTGAAAATAACCTGTCCCGGAATAATACTTAAGATACGCATTGGACGAACCGGTGAATTCAACCGTATTGAGTGGGAATGCGTTGTAAAATGCCCCGGCGGTTTGGACTGTAAAATTCTGGTAGAACGTGTGGGTCAACCCCGACACATTATCTTCCCACCCCCCGGATGTGATCTCCATATTGTCATAACACAGGATATTATTATTGGGGCGGAACTTGCCCGAAGGTTTATTGATTTTAAGCAAACTAAAATCCTCTTTGGAACAAGCCGTGGTAAGCGTCTGATCTGCCGATCCATTAAAAGTCACCAGTGAACCCCCCGGGTCAAAACCGCTGATCCCGTCGTAAGAGGTATTGTTATTTAGCCAGTTGCCCCCAACCGTGACAGGTAAACCACTGTAATCGTTTGCATTGAGTCCGGCACCCGCTGCGATGGTAAGATTACCGGCCACAGTGATCCCTGCCGGGTAGTTGATCTCCATTGTTCCGTCAACCAGGTTGAAATTGCCTCCGGTACTCACCGGTTGATTGAGCTCCAGTCCGTCAAATGCTGCGTATGTTTTATTCAGGTTGAGATTCCAGAATGATTCAGCCGTCATGATAAACGCCTTGGAAGCTCCATCGAAGACCACGGTGCCGGATCCTTCCACAAAACCATCGGTTCCGACATTGTTTGTCCAGTTTCCTTCAACATACATGGAATTGGCGCCCGGTGAGACGACACCCGACTGGATGGTGACATTGCCGTTGATATCGGCCACACCATCCAGGGTGATGGTCCCGGTGAGCGGAGCGTCGCCCATGGTTCCGGTGAGCCGGTCGAGCAGGTAAGGACCCGGAGTACCCGATTGATCGGACAGCAATTTATTGAACAGGACATTTCGGACATATCCCCCGTTAATTGTATGAAAATAACCATCGGTAGCGCCATAAAACTCAAGCGTCCCGC
>DAONFN010000381.1:0-414 GCA_035403625.1 Bacteroidales bacterium | reverse complement strand
AAAAAGACTTTTATTAGGTTCATTTCCCATAGTAAATTCAAGCGTTCCGCCATCGGGTGTAAAGTCAGCGCGATCTACCCGGAACCCGCAAGCCGTTCGGATGGTCCCTCCGGTGATATTCTCAGAAAGCGAGTAAGTGGCCGTGTTATAGACACATACTCCCGCATTCTTAAAATCGAGCACGCCGTTGGACATGGTGATGCCGGCATCGGTCCCCCATGGCCAGAAACTGTCACCGTAAGATGGGTTGCTGTACACATTGAAATTACCGCCATAGATATACACATACCCCCTGAGATCGACATAACTATCTGTATTATACAAGGTGATGGTACCTCCAGAATTGACATAAAAATTCCCCGTAATGCCGATATCGGCCAGGTCATTTGCCGTGAACGATCCGGTGAGCACATC
>DAONFN010000380.1:0-3170 GCA_035403625.1 Bacteroidales bacterium | reverse complement strand
GGTAATGAACGCCGAGCGCCACACGGGAATACGCCACCAGCAGGGCCCAGGCAAAGACCGGCAGGATGATGCGCCTCTGCCGGAACATGAGTGACAGGGCTGTGGCCATGGCAAAGGCTTCCAGGGTATGGCCCGAGGGGAAGGAGGAATCGCCGCCGGTTGACAGCTTTTCGATATCGGAGAGGGAGTCGAAGGGGCGGTCGCGATGGATGAGGGCCTTCAGTCCCTGGCTCAGTCCGGCCACCAGGAGAAGCAGCATGACCAGCGTTACGAATTTCATTCGCAGCGGCCTGGACCGCCGGAAAACGGAAACCACCACAACAGCGACCGTCATGGCAATGCTGACCATCGTGGTGGAGTTGGACACTCCCTGGAGGAAGGGTACCGAATGCGGCACCAGGTGGTGGTGCAGCCAGTCGAGAACGGCGATATCAGGCGACGAGAGGTACAACGGTGATTACGGGTTACGGGTTCCTGGGGGGTAAGTCCGGGTGCAAAAGTACGAAGGATGGCACGATTCCGTCCGTTCCGTTTGGGAATCCGTTAAAAAATCCGATATTTGCTTGATCAAACACACACCTATGACAAAACAGACGCTCCTTCTGCTGATCCTTCCCCTTTTCTTTGCGGCAGCCTGCAACACGGGAGGTAAGGACAATTCCAAAGCCCTGAAGAACGATACAACACGGCTCACCGTGATGACCTTCGAAAAACAGGCCGACATCTGCATTGAAAAGCCGGTGATCATCGAGGGTACGGTATTGCACCTCTGCAAACACGGTGGAAAACGGATGTTCCTGGTCGATGGTACGGACAGTATCCGCGTGGAGGTTACCACAGGCCCCAAGATCGCCAAATTCGATGAAGCGCTCATGGGCAGCCGGGTCCGGGTTTATGGCACCCTGAAGGAAGAACGGATCGACGCCAAGTATCTCAACGAGTGGGAAGCCGAGGTGAAGAAACCGGTCGAAAATCACAACGTCGGGGTTCACACCGGGGCCAAAGGACACGAGGACCAGGGAGTTCAGGAAAAGCTCGACCAGATCAACGCCCTTCGCGAGGATCTGAAAAACAGCGGCAAAGATCATCTCTCCTTCTTCTCGATCGAAGCTGATCATTTCATCGAACTGAAGTAACCATGCAGGTTAAGACACTCCGACGGTGGAACAACATTCTCCACCGCGATATCGGCTATTTATGCGTGGGGATGACGCTGATCTATGCCATCTCCGGGATCGTGCTCAATCACTTCAAATCGGGCGATTTTCTCCATCCCGATTACGGCAAGTCCTATAAGGATTTCCGGGCACCTCTTCCCGGGAACGGGAAAGCCGACCTGACTTATGTCAACTCAATTCTTGATCTGACCGGTCAAAAAAGCAGTTATAAAAGTTACATCACCGGTGAGGGTTACCTCCAGGTTTTTCTGAACAAAGGATTCATCTACATCGATCTTACCACCGGGGAAGCCCAGATGGAGCGCAAAACGACACGGTATGTCATCAAGGAGATGAACACGCTTCACTACAACAACCTGAAGCATTTGTACACCTGGTTTTCAGACCTGTATGCGGCCGGGCTCATCCTGCTGGCCATCACAGGCCTGTTCGTGCTCAAGGGGAAGAACGGCATCCTGGGGCGGGGCGCCTGGCTCACCGCCATCGGGATCATCCTTCCCGCCCTCTTCCTGCTCTTTTACACCTGACTGCCGGGATGAGTATTCACGATGTCCGGAAGTGAAACGCCCCCGGACAGTAAGTACGTTTTCGATATGATCCGATTTGACGAAGCCACACTCGAAGCCCTTGCGGTTCACCGGGTGGGCAACCGCTCGGCCGGCGACGGCGTGACAGTATCGCATCGCCTGCTGGAGGTCAGCGAGGTGGTCCGGCCGCTTTTATTGACCTATTTCCTTTCCCCGTTCCGTTCGGAGGAACTGTTCAACCTTTCCCATCCTTCGGATATCCGGCTCAACGAGGTGTACGATGCCGCCTCCGCCATTTTTTCCGATCGCGGGTGCCTGCTCGAAAAGTCGCAGAAACTGGCCCATGTGTTGTACAACCACACCACTCATGCTAAAATTCCCGCCGGCGAATTCTATGTTGCACGGGTTGCCGGGTGCCGGATCGACGATGAACCCCTGGAAGCGGTGGGCTTCTTTAAATCGGAATCGAGGGAAACCTACCTGAAAGTCTACCCGTCCGGCGGTAACTTCGAGATCGGTCACGACGACGGGATCAACATCCACAAGCTCGACAAGGGATGCCTCGTATTCAATACGGCCGCCGGCGAGGGTTACCTGGCTGCGCTGGTCGACCTGGTGAACCGGGGAGATGAAGCCCGCTACTGGCGCGACGATTTTCTCGGGCTGAAGCTTCGCTCCGACAGTTTCACCCACACCCGGGCCGTGATGGATTTGTGCCGCAAGTTCGTGACCGAGAAGCTGCCGGATGAATTCGAGGTATCGCGCCTCGACCAGGCCGGTATGCTCAACCGTTCGATCAAATTCCTGAAGGAGAACGAATCTTTCGAAATGGAAGATTTCAGCGAACAGGTGCTCGGGTCGCCCGAAGTGATGAGTTCCTTTTCCAGCTTCAAACAGGAATATGCCGGCGAGCACGACCTGGAAATTCCCGATCAGTTCGAAATTTCCGGCGATGCGGTCAAACGGCAGTCACGGTTCATGAAAAGCGTGATCAAACTGGACAAGAATTTTCACATTTACGTGCACGGTGACGGCGGCCGGGTGGAGAAAGGAACCGACGAGGCCCGTCAATTACACTTTTACAAACTTTTTTTCCGGGAAGAACACTAACCCGCTATGGTAAAAAAACTGCTTGCATTCACCGGGTTCCTGGCGGCGTGCTGGGTTACGGCAACCGCCCAGCCGCTCTGCGGCTACGTCAATCCGTTTATCGGCACCCAGGAGATGGGCCATACCTTCCCGGGCGCCACCGTACCCTTCGGGTTCGTTCAGCTGAGCCCCGATACCGATACCATCCCCTACGACCAGGACGGCCGGTACAATCCACCCGTGTACCGGTACTGCGCCGGCTACCAGTACCTCGACAAGACGATCGTCGGCTTCAGCCACACCCATTTCAACGGTACCGGCCATTCCGACCTGGGCGATTTCCTTATCATGCCCCAGATCGGGAAACTCCGGCTGA
>DAONFN010000379.1:0-3171 GCA_035403625.1 Bacteroidales bacterium | reverse complement strand
TTCGTCGAAGATCTCCCCCCCTTTTCCTTCCGTACCCGCCGCCATCGGACCTGAAAACCGGCTCCAATCACGGGTCGAATGACAATCCACGCACACCATTACATGGTTGGCCAGGTACCGTCCCCGCTCAATCCTTTCCGGGGTGGGCTCGGCTTTGATGGCCCGGTTCACCGGTATATGCGGCATAAACAATACGATGTAAAAAACCACGCAGGCGACAACGCCCAGCAGGGATAAAAATCCGTATCCCAAAATTCTTGACCAGATTTTACTTTTCATACCGGAGGTTTTATGTCTACTTCGGCTGATCAGGTTTGCAAAAACGGGCGAACCTGATCGCTCAGTATTACATGTCAAATATAACATATTTTTTCAAATTCCTTTGAGTTGCTATCCTTCCTTCTCACCACCCCTGCTCGCGGATCCCGAACCCATCAGCACATTGGCACATCAGCACATCGGCATATTAACTAATTTTGCCCCATGCCCGCTCCCATCACCATCACCCGTGCCACCGAGCATAACCTCCGCTCGGTCACGCTCTCCCTCCCCCGCAACCAACTGATCGTAGTCACCGGCGTTTCGGGATCCGGAAAATCCTCCCTGGTTCACGACGTCCTTTTCCGGGAATCGGAAAGTCGCTACCTCGGCTCTTTCTCTTCCTATGCCCGGCAATTCATGGGGCGTTTCAAACGACCCGGCGTAGAATCCATCGAAGGACTTTCCCCGGCCATCGCGGTCGACCAGCGATCGGTCGTCGCCAACGCCCGGTCGACCGTGGGGACCCTGACAGGGTTGTGGGATCTGTTCCGGCTGCTCTACGCACGGACCGGTCATCCCGATAGCCGGGCCGGAGATTTCCTGCTCAGCCGTGGCCTCTTTTCGTTCAATACCCCGGAAGGGGCCTGCCCCGTTTGCCAGGGATTGGGCGTTGAGGATTTCCTCGACCCGGAACTCCTGGTGGAGGATCCCGGGAAAACCCTACGGGAAGGGGCACTGGTGATCACTGCCCCCAACGGGTACATCATCTACTCCCAGGTGACGCTCGACGTGCTCGACCAGGTTTGCCGGGCGGAAGGATTCACCATCGACATCCCATGGAAAGACCTCACCGCTGAGCAGAAACACATTATCCTTTACGGAAGCGATAAAATCGAGATCCCTTACGGGAAGCACCCGCTGGAATCGCGCATGAAGTGGAGCGGGATTACGGCAAAGCCGCGGGAGATGGGCCATTACAAGGGTATACTCCCGGTGATGGAAACCATCCTCCGGCGCGACAGGAACAAGAACATTCTCCGCTTCGTCCGTAGCGGCCGATGCCGTTCGTGTGGAGGTACCCGGTTGAACGAAAAAGCCCGGTCCGTCAAGGTCGGAGAACATTCCATCACCGACCTGGCGGCTACTGAGATCGGTTTGCTGTCCGGCATCCTGCAGGCCATTCCCTTCAGCGGAAAGGATCGTCTCATCGCGGAGCCTGTGCTGCAACAGGTTTCGGAGCTGACCGGGTTGCTGAAACGACTCGGGCTGGGCTACCTTACCCCCGACCGGGAATCGGGATCCCTCTCCCCGGGAGATTCCCGAAGGCTTCGGCTCGCAACCCTCGCTGGGATGGACCTGAGCGGCTTGATCTGTATCTTCGATGAGCCCTCCGTCGGACTTCATCCTCACGATGTCGGTCAGCTCATCGGAATTCTGAAGGAGATCCGCGACAAGGGAAATACCGTTGTCGTAGTGGAACACGACGAGATCTTCCTCCGGCATGCCGACTGGATCACCGATCTGGGCCCCGGCGCAGGAGCCAGCGGGGGAGAGATCCTGTTCAACGGCACTCCGCAACAACTTCTTGAACTGCCGTTGGATACCGTGAAGTCGAGCCCGACGCTGTCGCTCTACCGTGGAATCTTCCGTCAGGAGGACAGGGTCAGGACTACACCGGGCGCAGGGGAAATCCGGGTGGAAGGAGCCTCCTCCCGGAACCTGAACCATATCGATGTTGTTTTTCACCTGGAGAAACTCAATGTGGTGGCCGGTGTATCGGGATCCGGAAAATCCACCCTGGTGAACCATACCCTTGGCTCCTTCCTGGAAAACCGGCTGCTGAAAACCTCAAAGCCCGAAGGCGCCTGTTCCGCAGTACTGGGCTGGGAAACGATCGGCCGGGTTGTCACCGTCGACCAGTCGCCGATAGGCCGCACTCCCCGGAGCAATCCCGCCACCTATACCGGTCTCTTCGACCAGGTCCGCGATCTCTTCTCCCGGCTACCCGATTCGGCCGCGCGGGGCTACGACAAGAGCAGATTCTCCTTCAACACCCCCGGAGGACGCTGCGAGACCTGTAGCGGCGCAGGGTACCAGCAGGTAGGCATGCACTTTCTCGGCAACGTCGAGGTGCTCTGCGAGGCTTGTGACGGACGCCGGTTCGACACCGAAACGCTGTCAGTCCGGTATCGCGGTAAAAGCATCTCCGACGTTCTGGAGATGACGGTGGCAGAAGCCATGGTATTTTTTGAAACTGAGCCGAAGATCCGGAAATACTTACATACGCTGGATTTACTCGGACTTGGGTACCTTTCACTGGGCCAGCGGTCATCGACCCTCAGTGGCGGTGAAGCCCAGCGCATCAAACTCGCCGCCGAACTGACCGGTCCTCAGGCCAGGCATACACTGTACATCATGAACGAGCCCACCACCGGTCTCCATCATGCCGACACTATGATCCTGCTGAAGGCCTTCGACCAGCTCATCGCCCAGGGACACACGCTGATCGTCACCGAGCATCATCCGGCTGTCATTTCAGCCGCAGGTCATGTGATCGACCTGGGCCCGGGAAGCGGGAAAGAAGGCGGGAGGGTGGTTTTCGAGGGAACGCCGGAGGAGCTTGAGGTGTGCACGTCATCCCTGACTGCACAGGCACTGAGAGAATACCGGGCACCAAATTCCAAATATCAGTGGTTGAAGGACGATAGCAAACCGGTAATTCCAGAAACCGAAGCCGTCGATGCAGGATTCATGAAACGGAATACCATCGTTGTCAGAGGAGCTTCCACGCATAACCTGAAGAACATCAGCGTATCCATCCCCCACCATAAAATTACCGTGATCACGGGAGTTTCAGGAAGTGGTAAATCCTCCCTGGCATTCGATACGATCCATGCGGAGGCACAGAAC
>DAONFN010000378.1:0-3178 GCA_035403625.1 Bacteroidales bacterium | reverse complement strand
CATGCTACGATTCCAGCGGTTTCGGTGCGGAGGCGGGAAGGGCCGAGGCTGACCGGGGTGAACCCTTGCTGGATCGCCAGGGAGACTTCTGCCGGGGAGAAGTCGCCTTCCGGGCCGATGAGGACCAGGGTTTGCGTGCAAGCGGCGCAGACTTTCTGAAGCAACGACTCCCGTCCCGTTTCGCAGTAGGCGATGAACTTTCCACCGGGAAATTGCCTCACCACGAGGTCCCTGAATCTCACCGGTTCACGGAGTTTCGGCAACCATGCCTTCAGCGATTGTTTCATGGCCGATACGATCACCTTCTCCAAACGCGGGAGTTTGACGACTTCACGCTCCGAATGTTCACAGATCAGCGGAGTGATCTCCGAAATACCGATCTCTGTTGCTTTCTCGAGGAACCATTCAAACCGGTCAATGTTCTTGGTCGGCGCAATGGCGATGTGGATGGGACACGGATCGGGAGGCACCTCTTTCGTGGAGGAAATCGTTACGAGGCACCCCTTCGGATGCATGCCTGTCAGCGCTCCTTCGTAAATGTGCCCCTCCCCGTCGGTGAGATGAAGGGTGTCGCCTTCGCGCATCCGCAGTACCTTCAGGCAATGATGCGATTCCTCGTCCCCGAGGATACAGGCGCCGCCCGAAATGCCGGTTACATAAAACAGTTGCATGTCGCTCAGGGAGTGACAACTACCTTGCGCACCAGGGATTTCCCGTCGGAACTTACTTTCAGCAAATAAATCCCGGCCGCATGATCGGGGATATTCAGGTTGATTTGTACAGCGGGGGAGGGGATATTGCCCTTGTCAAGGAGAATTCCGGCAGCGGTCATGAGCTCCCAACTTCCCTCGTTAAAGCCATGAATATCTGCGATAAAGGAACCTGCGGATGGATTCGGGTAAACGGATAATGACGCCGTGCCGGCCGGTTCCGCCATCCCGGTACAATCGTCGAAGGTCACTGCGATGGTATCGGAGGCGCTGCATCCCCATGGGAAGGAGGCCTGCACCCAGATATCCCGCGTTCCGAGCCCGGTACCGGTTGAATCGATGGTGATGATTTGGGTTGTGTCGCCGGTTGACCATAAGTAACGGCATCCGGGGTTACCGGCGTTCAGTACCAGGGAATTCCACATGCAGATGGTCGTGTCGCTGCCGAGAGATGCAACCGGGGCTTCCAGGATGTTCATATACCCGTGCATGGTCCGGGTGACGGTGGTAAAGCCGTCGGATGCGGTCAGCGAAACATCGTACAGTCCGGGTGCATCGTAGCGGATCCCGGCCGGGTTCTGCTGAGTAGAGATGGATGGGGTTCCCCCGGGGAACGACCATGTCCATGAGGTGGGATTGCCGAAAGATGCATCGGCAAAGTTAACCGTGGCGCCGGCACAGGGCGAAGTGGCATCGGCGTTAAACCGCACCACCAGCGGGAGGTTCAGCATCTCCACCGCGTCGAGATTGTATCCCGCCCCTGAGCCTGACACGACACCGGTAGCATTGTCTTTCACCTGGAGGTAACGCACTTTCGACAGTGCAACGGCCCCAAGGTCGAAGGCCGCCGTTCCGGTAGCCGTTCCAATGATCGTAAATGGGCCGTCGATGTTATTGCCTCCGGAGACTGTGAATGATTTCTTGGTCGTGCCGTGCTGGATCAGCCGGAAATCGTTGCCGTCCTTGTTGTAGATCGTATCGCCCATATCAAGGATAATCCAACCGGTCCGGCCCAGGGAATAGGGGATCGAATCGGCTTTCCCGATGCACCCCGGGGTATATCCTTCGTCACCAAAGTTGTTTCCCGGGATTCGGCAACTCGTCACTTTGTAAGCATAAAATCCGGGCTCAGGCGCCAGTTGCACGTCTGTGACGGCTGTTCCCTGGGCAGGCACGGTGATTCCAGTCACGACTTTGGTCTGATAACCGTTGGCTTTGACCGTAAGGGTGTAGGTTCCCGAGACCACATATTTGTGATAGTCGCCGACCACGGGATCGGTATAAACGGGGTACAGATCATTGACCCACACTGATGCCCTGACCGGCTCCCCTGAAAGCGAATCGAACACCGTGCCGGACAGGCCCCATCCGCATTGCTTGATCACCTCCAGCATCGACGGTTTATTGGCATTGTAATAGTAGGATATCTGCGAAGAGGCGGGCTGCTTGTCGTTCGAGATCTCGATGGACCAGCCGACCTGCCCGAGGCTGCCGTACTGGAAATCCTTGGTGCTCCCGTTGATGGCATACATGACGATGTAACCCTGCCCGTACGTGAGACTGCCGTAACCGGAACTGGTGGAATAGACCTGGGCCAGGTGGTTCAGGTGCACCAGGTCGCGCGGTGAATTGGCGCGGTAGCTCCAGGGGTAGGAGATGATCTCGGTACCGCTATGGTAGTTGGTATAAACCACGAACTGGTTGTCGATGATCACGTTGCGCAGGGTTTTGGTCTCCACCTGCGAGAATGCTCCCGGACTGAATCCTTCGCCGTCCCACATGTACCCGTTGTCGCGGTTGCAGTCGACGCCGTTGTTGTTGTACCTCGACATCGCGACCCTTCCGTCGGGATTGACCATCGGGTAGATCCAGATTTCGCGGGTGTTGATCAGGTCGGTGATGGCGGGGTCGGTGCCGTAAGCTTTACAAAGGTCACGGGCGAACATGATCATGTTCTGGGAACCGCCAACCTCGTCGCCATGGATTCCCCCATCGAAGAATATCTCCGGTTCGTTTTCATCGTCATTCACAAAATCGCTGATCTTCAGGGCTGCCAGCTGGCGGTTTCCCACCGATGTGCCCAGCATCTCCTTCTTGCATATCGAAGGGAAGTTGGTCGCCAGGCTGTCGACGATAGCAATGATCTGTTCGTAGGTGTAGTACCCGGGAGGCACCAGCGGGTTGTCCCAGTACCCGGCATAATGGGCATTCATGTCGGGAATGGTGATCCGATAATCCAGTCCGCTGGTTTTCAGCTGTTCCAGCTCCTTCGGTACCAGGTACATCCGGGCAGAACTTCCGTCGGAAGATGCCGGTTCGAAAGGCAGCGAAACCGAAGTCAGTCTTTGCAGGTCTGCTGCGGTGGCAGTTTTTACGACCACCTCCATCTCATCTTTCCGCCACCCCTGGGCCTGAAGTTGGTAACTCAGCACCATGAGTATGAATGAAAAAAACAGGCCTCTGCTCAT
>DAONFN010000377.1:0-3209 GCA_035403625.1 Bacteroidales bacterium | reverse complement strand
CAGGAATCTGGGAATGTACCGCATGCAGGTCTTCGCGCCCGACATGACCGGGATGCACTGGCACCTGCACAAGGGTTCAGCCGCCCATTTCCGGAAATACCGGGAGCTTGGCCGGAGAATGCCGGTCACGGTGACACTCGGAGGCGACCCCGCCTACACGTATGCAGCTACCGCGCCACTGCCTGAAAATGTGGATGAATATCTGCTGGCCGGTTTCCTGCGGAAAAAGCGGGTGGAAATGGTCCGGTGCCTGACCAACGATCTGGAGGTTCCGGCCGATGTCGATTTCGTCATCGAAGGATATGTGGATCCGTCGGAAGAGATGATCCTGGAAGGACCGTTTGGCGACCATACGGGCTTTTACTCCCTTCCCGATTTTTATCCGCGCTTCCATGTAACGTGTATCACCCATCGGCGTGATGCGGTTTACCCGGCCACTTTGGTCGGCATCCCGCCACAGGAGGACGGGTGGATCGGCAAGGCGACCGAGATGATTTTCAAGGCCCCGATCCGGATGACAGTGGCCCCTGAACTCTCCGGCATGCACATGCCTGTGGAGGGTGTTTTTCACAATATCGTATTGGCTGCGATCGATAAATCATACCCGGGTCAGGCTCCCAAGACCATGAACGCACTGTGGGGCGCAGGACAAATGATGTTCAATAAGATCATGGTGGTTACCGGACCCGATACCGATCTGACTGATTACCGGGCGGTGGCAAGGGTGGTCAGTGAACGGACCGACCCGGTCGCCGATATCCATTTCCAGCGCGGCCCCGTCGATATTCTTGATCATGCCAGCAGCCGCTTTGCTTACGGCAGCAAGATCGGTTTTGACGCTACAGCCAAATTGCCCGAGGAGGTGACCGGACCGGTTATCGTTTCAGGGGATCCCTACAAGGCCGTCGTGGCGGAAGTCGCGGATTCGGAAGCTATCCATCCGGCCGTTACCCGCATTGACGATCAACTGCAGAGCCAGGGTATTTCTTTGCGGGTGGTCTATGTCCGGAAATCGGAAAGAGGAGTGATCCGGGAAATTGCAGACCGGATGGCCTCATCCGGTCATACCCGTGGTGTGAAATTCATCCTGTTTTCCGATGAAAGGACCTCCGGGTTGGATATCAGCGGATTGTCCTGGGTAGCTGCCAACAACATCGATCCGGTCAGGGATTGCTTTTACTCGGAACAATCGCCGGGAAGGCCGTGGCCCGTACTCTTTATCGATGCGACCAGGAAATGCGGGGATCTGGATGATTTCGGACGCGACTGGCCCAACGTCACGGTAATGGATGCCAACACGATCGGGCTGGTGGATGAACGGTGGCACAGCCTGGGCCTGGGACCGCTTGTACCTAGTCCGTCACTTAAATATAAAGTCCTGAATGACAACGAGGGAGCCATCGCTTGCTCGGTCGGCTGATCCCAATTCTTTTTTTTGTAATTTTGCCTGTTAAACTCAGTTGAATGAAGCAGACATTTACACAATATCTGGTCTTTCTCATCTTATTCTCCTTTCCCGGCCTTGGCGCTGCACAGCATTCGCTGGTGAGGGGTACCGTGCTGGATGATAAAAGTTCAGAACCCCTTCCTTTCGTAAACATCGGCATCCGCGGGCAGACGACGGGTACCTTTTCCGATAGCAACGGAGCGTACCATCTCGAACTTCCGCGCGGAGAATACGATCTGATCATCTCGTCCGTCGGTTATGAGAAAATGGAGCAACATATCCATGTCGACGGCAGACGTGTGTACAATCTCGACCTGCGGCTGATAAGCACTTCCCAGGAACTCAGTACGGTAGTAGTATCGGCCTCCAAGTATGCGCAGAAACTGGAAGAGTCGATCGCCACCATTGAGGTGATCAAGGCCCAGTCGATCCGGAATTCAAATCCGACGAGTATCGATAAAGCCATCGACAAGATCCCCGGCATCACCATCGTCGATAACGAACCTCAGGTAAGGGGCGGCAGCGGGTTCAGCTCGGGCCTTGGCAGCCGTGTGATGGTCATGGTCGATGAAATACCCGTTCTGAGAGGAGATGCCGGTCGCCCGAACTGGGGCTTCCTTCCGGTGGATGACGTGGAGCAAATCGAACTGATCAAGGGTGCATCGTCGGTGATCTATGGATCATCGGCCATCACCGGGGCGATCAATATCAGGACCGCCTATCCGAAGGACATCCCGGAAACGAAAGTCAACTCTTTCGTAGGTGTCTACTCAAAACCTTCACGACGGTACACCACACCCTGGACAGGTATGAACCCCATTCAGTACGGATTCTCCGTTTCACACCTCCATAAATATGAAAACATCGACCTGGGGGTTGGGGCCAGCTATTTCAATGATCAGGGCTATGTGAGAGGAACTCCGGAAGTGGCCTCCGACACCAACTTCAATAAAGGCGAATTCGAACGCCGCGGGAAGATCTATTTCAACACCCGGGTGCGGAACCGCAAGATTGAAGGGCTGACATACGGTCTCAACGGAAACCTGATGTACAGCGACAATGCTCAGACCTTTTTCTGGTACGATGCCGACACCAATATTTACCGATCCTATCCGGGAGCCCTGTCGCATTTCCGGGAATTCTCCTTTTTCGCCGATCCCTATGTTAAGTATTTCAATAAAAACGGCAACAGCCACAGCCTGAAGAACCGGGTTTATTACGGTAATAACGAAGCCAACAACAACCAGTCGAACCGGTACCTGACGGTTTACAACGAATATCAGCATACCCACAAATTCCGCAAACTGGGTGATCTGATGCTGGTGGCCGGAATTATGAATACCTACTCGCATTCAAGCGGACAGGTCTTTTCGGGTAAACTGGCAGCCGACGGCACAACCACGCTGAATGAGTCCGGGGAGTATAATTCCGACAACTTTGCGATCTATGCCCAGATGGAAAAGAAATTCTTTAAAAGACTTACCTTCCTTCTTGGCGGCCGGTGGGAGTATTACCACATCGCTGGGTTTCATGAGAATAAACCTGTCTTTCGTACCGGGATCAACCTGCAGGCTGCACGCGGGACGTTTCTGCGCGCATCCATCGGGCAGGGTTACCGGGCCCCCAGCATCGGCGAACGGTACATCACGACCAATTCGGGCGATTTCGGATTTTATCCCAACCCTGATCTGGTTTCGGAAACCAGCCTGTCGGGCGAACTGGGTGTAAAACAGTTGTTTAAAATCGGGAAATTCGGCGCCAT
>DAONFN010000376.1:0-3263 GCA_035403625.1 Bacteroidales bacterium | reverse complement strand
AGCGCCTTTGGCCTCCCTTTATCGGGGCCGTCATCGATGCGTGCCTGAAACACCAGGCCCGGCTGGTCTTTTTCGACAACGTATATATGTACGACAAGGCCGCCATCCCTTTCATGTCCGAAGGGGCCGCGGTGGTCCCTCCCTGCGGAAAAGGAAAAGTCAGGGCGCAGGTCCGTGCGATGATCCTGGAAGCGGTGGAGAAGAGAGGCCTGACCGCCCTGATCGCCCGTGCAGCCGACTTCTACGGTCCCGAAAACCGCAACAGCCTGCTCGAGATAATGGTCGCTCAAAACCTGCGGAAAGGCAAGAAAGCACAGGCTTTCGGAGATCCTGGCAGGATCCATACGTTTACCTACACGCCCGACGCAGCCCGGGCGACCGCCCTGCTGGGCAATGCCCCCGACACCTGGAACCAGGAATGGCATGTGACCACGACGAAAGAAAAGCTGACCATGCTGGATTGGATCGGGCTGGTGGCGAAGGAGTTGAATACGGAACCGAAAATCCAGAAAGTGCCGGTCTGGATGGTCCGGATGCTGGGACTATTCGTGCCGGTGATGCGGGAGTTCCCGGAAATGCTGTACCAGTACGACCGCGACTACCTCTTCGACAGCTCGAAAATCGAAAATCGGTTCGGGATCACGGCAACGACGCCGGTTGAAGGGATCAGGAAAATGCTTGCTTCGAACCCGGGATAGAAACGGATAACTGCTACGGAAACTGAATACCCATACGCTGATAAGCCATGAAAAGAGTACTGTTGTTTTTGTTCCTCCTCGCCGGCATGGCCGCCGCAGCGGGAGAAATTCCACTGGATCGGCTGACGCCGGCCGCCCGGCAATTCATGCTCAATCGCAACCAAGAAGCCAGGCTGGAGGGAGTGGCCCCCCTTGTCGACGGACGGCAGGCGGTTGTGGGTTACCTTTTCCGGTTTCAACCCGCCGGGTTTTTAGTCACCTCCGCCGAGGCTTCTGTGGCACCGGTTTATGCATGGTCACCCGATGGCAACCTGGACCTTGCTCAACCGGAAGCCCGCCTGTGGAAAGCCGTGGTCACCCGCGACCTGCAGGTCAGAACCGGTGAATCAAACAACCTGTCCGGCCGGGAGCGCCTCCGGATAGAGCAGCAATGGCGCGAATTTCTGGCGGGTGCAAGGCGTTCGCCGTTATTCGAGCAATGGCCGCCCGAAGGAACCACCTATACGGGAGGATGGCTCGAGACGAACTGGACCCAGTCGGCTCCCTACAACAACATGTGCCCGATGGACCTGAACACCGGGAGCCGCAGTGTGGCCGGGTGTCCGGCCACCGCTATGGCCCAGATGATCAACTACCACCGGGAGATCCATGGCACACGCTTCAATGATGACGACGATTATTATCACAACTACGGATCGGGCAACAGCTACTGGATCGACAACGATTACATAGCCTGGGGATTTCCCTGTTTCGACACCCTCAATCACTGGCTCGACAGTCTGGAGGTATCCTGGGAGTATGGGCTTAGCAACCCGTTGAAAGCGGCGCTCACGTTTGCCTGCGGGGTGGCAGCCCGCCAGGTGTACAGCTCTTCCGCGTCGGGTACGTTCGGGCTGGAGCAGGCCGTCATGGCCTGGCAGCGCTTCGGTTTCTGGGAGTCACGCCTGGTTTATCCCGACGATACCACGCTGAACACCCTTATCGCGGATAATGTTAAAGCCGCGCTGCCTGTCCAACTCGGCCTGCTGGTCTCTGGCGGTTCCGGCGGCCACAATGTTGTGGTGGATGGCTACAATACCGATGATTTCTACCATTTCAATTTCGGATGGGGCGGTTCCGCCAACGGCTGGTACACCCTTCCGCCTGTCAGCATACCTTACAACCTGACCATCATCGAAGGGGCTGTGCTGGACATCAAATCAGGGAATTTCACCGGGCTGGTGGAATCGCCGTCCTTTGCCTCTGCGACGGTTTGTCCCAACCCGTTCACCGACCGGATTACCGTCAGGGGGATCTCCGGCCCGTCGCTGATCATCCTTTATGACCCGGAGGGCAGGGAGGTAATGCAGACGAAGGTGTACGATGAAAAGACGGAGATCCGTATCGGCAACCTGCACCCGGGGTGCTACCTCTACCGGGTTACGCAGGAAAATGGCAGCGTGTCGGCAGGCAAGGTGATAAAAAGGTAGAGTCGTTTTATTGTTTTGGTGATCCCGGTGCGACTCGAACGCACGGCCAACAGCTTAGAAGGCTGTTGCTCTATCCAACTGAGCTACGGGACCCTTTTGGGATCGCAAAGTTAGCAATTTTTAATTTAGGTCAAACCCGCCTGACCTTCCCGGGAAATCGTACTTTTGCATGGCAGGTAATCTGTTATTCGCCAAACAGTGCGCCGTTAAACATTGCCTTATGCGGATTCACAAGGATAAAACCATTGCGGTGATCATTGACTTTCAGGAACGGATCTATCCGGCCATTCATGAACATGAAATGCTGACCCGGAATGTGCCGATCCTGATCGAAGGGCTCAAAGCCCTGGGTATCCCGCTCATCGTCACCGAACAGTATGTCAGGGGGCTGGGCCCTACCATACCGGAATTCGCAGAACACCTCACCGGGATCGAACGGATCGAAAAATCGTCCTTCAGTTGTTGTGACGAACCGAAATTCATGATGGAGCTGGCCTCCTCGGGACGCGACCATGTCATCATCGCCGGGATCGAAAGCCATGTCTGCGTGCTGCAAACGGTTATCGACCTGGTTCATGCCGGGCTCCACCCGGTTGTGGTGGAGGACTGCATCTCCTCCCGTAAACCCAACGACAAACGCATCGCCCTGGAGCGTATGCGCCGCGAAGGAGCGTACATCACCACATACGAGGCCATCCTCTTTGAGCTTCTGCGATTTTCCGGCGGAGAGACGTTCAAGGCGATATCCAGGCTGGTTAAATGAAGGAATGCATTCCTGCATTCAATAATTCCATAATTAAACGAAAGTGTCAGAAGAAAACCTCAACGGTAACGGCGACAGCCCCGAACTCGAATCGGGGACACTGAAAGGGACGGTCCATCTCTCCGAGATGTACCAGGGGTGGTTCCTCGACTATTCGTCGTATGTGATCCTGGAACGTGCCGTACCCGAAATCACCGACGGGCTGAAACCCGTTCAGCGCCGGATCCTTCATGCCATGAAGGAACTGGATGACGGGCGGTACAACAAAGTGGCCAACATCATCGGTCATACGATGAAATACCATCCCCACGGCGACGCGTCCATCGGCGACGC
>DAONFN010000375.1:0-3267 GCA_035403625.1 Bacteroidales bacterium | reverse complement strand
CCATCGCAATATCAAAAGCCTCGCCCAACTATGTGAACTGGCTGAAGCGGTCCGATCCCGGCGTGGTGACTCTCGACCTGTACAAACTCAAGGTGGCCGATGCGGTTGAAAAGCTTGCCGGATGCAGTGCCCTCCTGGTAACAGGAGGAGAAGATGTCTTCCCGGGGCGGTACGGAAAAATTACCGACACCTCCCGTTGCACTGAAATGAATCCTTACCGCGACAGTCTTGAAATCGCCCTGATCCAGGCGGCCCTGGCGAGGAAGATGCCCGTGGCAGGGGTTTGCCGCGGAGAGCAGATTATTAATGTCGCGCTGGGCGGAACACTGGTGATTGACCTCCCTGCAGATGTGGGGAAGAAGGTGACCCACCAGTGTGACGATTACCTCCATTGTTTTCATGGGGTGAGGGTGATGGCCGGAAGGCTTCTGCCGGCGATTTGCCGGGTGGATTCGGGTACGGTCACGACCAACCACCACCAGGCCGTCGAACGCCTGGCCCCCGGGCTTGCGGCCGGAGCCTTTTCCGGCGACGGAGTTGTCGAATCGATCGAATGGGAGAACCCCGGCGGAAAATCCTTCCTGGTCGCTGTACAATGGCACCCTGAACGCATGGAGGCATCCAACCCCCTTTCAGGACCGCTTGCAGATGAATTTCTGCGCCAGGCAGCCCTCTATTCCTCAAAGAACTAGTCTATGATCCCTCTCAGGAAAACAGCCTGCATCATCCTGCCGATCGTTACACTCCTTTCTCTCGGCTCCTGTAACCGGCCGAAGACCGATACCTGGCCCTCCGGTAAAAAACGGTCGGAGATCATGATCCGGGATGGCAAGTACGAAGGCCCTGCCACCTACTGGTTTGAAAACGGGCGGATCGAGACCACCTGTGCCTTTCACAATAACGTACTGGAAGGGGAACTCCGCACCTATTATCCCAGCGGAAAGTTGAAGGCCGAAGAACATTACCGGAACGGGAAGCTGCACGGTAATGTACGCACCTGGGACCGGCAGGGGGCGCTCGCCACTGAAAGTAACTACCGCGATGGGATCCTCCACGGCAGGTACCAGGAGTTCTATCCCAATAAATCCCCCAAAGCCGAAGGAACCTATGATAATGGCACCAACGACGGACTCTGGCTTTATTACGATCAGGAGGGAAACATCGTCGGGGAGGGAAATTTCGACCGGGGGACCGGAGTGCAGAAAGTCTTTTATTGGGATGGCAAACTCAAGATGCTGACCCATTACAGGAAGAACCTGAAGGATGGGGATGAGATCTTCTATGCCACCACCGGAAAGATAATGGTGATCAACACCTTCGGGGATGGGAAACTGATCCGGAAGCAGGTACTTGACGGAGGAAAGAAATAGCCTGATTTGTTTGTTCAGTTGGTTAAATCTCTGTAACTTTGCTGCTGTTATTTTTTTCACAATGATATTTCTTTAACTTTCATACAAACTGGTCATTAATCTTTAAAACTGAATCAAAATGAACTTAGAGAAAATCATGAACGACCTGGAGAAAAAACATCCGGGCGAAAATGAGTACCTCCAGGCAGTGAGGGAAGTGTTGGAATCCATTGAGGAGGTGTACAACGAGAATCCGCAGTTCGAGTCGGCGAACATCATCGACCGGATCGTGGAGCCCGACCGTATACTTACTTTCAAGGTATGCTGGGTCGACGACAGCGGAAAGGTTCAGGTGAACCTGGGTTACAGGATTCAGTTCAACAATGCGATCGGACCTTACAAGGGCGGTCTCCGTTTCCACCCCAGCGTTAACCTGAGCATCCTGAAATTCCTGGGCTTTGAGCAGATCTTTAAGAACAGCCTGACCACACTGCCGATGGGCGGTGCGAAGGGGGGGTCCGATTTCGATCCCAAGGGGAAGTCGAATGCGGAAATCATGCGTTTCTGCCAGGCTTTCATGCTGGAACTCTGGAAACTGATCGGACCTGAAACCGACGTACCTGCCGGCGATATCGGCGTGGGCGGTCGCGAGATCGGATTTCTCTATGGCATGTACCGCAAGCTTGCCCGTGAGAACACCGGCGTGCTGACCGGCAAGGGACTCAACTGGGGCGGCAGCCTCATCCGTCCGGAAGCGACCGGGTTCGGCGCTGTCTATTTTGCACAGGAAATGCTGGCTACCCGTGGCGAATCCTTCAAGGGAAAGACCGTTGCCATCTCCGGTTTCGGTAATGTTGCCTGGGGCGCTGTCACAAAGGCTACCGAACTTGGAGCTAAAGTGGTGACGATCTCCGGTCCTGACGGGTACATCTATGATCCCGACGGAATTTCCGGCGAAAAGATCGATTATCTCCTCGAACTCCGGGCTTCCAACCAGGATATCGTAAAGCCCTACTCGTATGAATTCCCGAACGCGCAGTTCCACCAGGGAAAACGTCCATGGGAAGTTAAATGCGACATTGCCCTGCCCTGCGCCACCCAGAACGAACTCGGCAAGGAAGATGCGATCAACCTGATCAAGAACGGTGTCATTTGTGTGGCCGAAGGTGCCAATATGCCCAGCACCCCCGAGGCTATCGAGCAGTTCATCGAACACAAGATCCTGTTTGCTCCCGGCAAGGCGGTCAACGCCGGCGGCGTAGCCACTTCCGGTCTCGAAATGTCACAGAACGCCATGAAGCTCAGCTGGCGCATGAAAGAGGTCGACGAGCGGCTGCACCAGATCATGGTCAGCATCCACGACGCTTGCGTGAAACACGGCAAAGATCGCGATGGTTATGTAAACTACGTTAAAGGCGCCAACGTGGCCGGCTTCCTCAAGGTGGCCAACGCCATGCTGGACCAGGGCGTGATCTAAAGAATCCTTTATATTAGCGCAATGATACCAGACAGGGACGCGCATCGGCGCGTCCCTGCTGAATAAAAAAACCCGGGTTGGCCCGGGTTTTTTTTATTACTTTTGGCCATGCAATTTGTCTATCCCTGGTTCCTTCTCGCGCTGGGCACGCTGGCGATCCCCATCCTCATCCATCTTTTCAATTTCCGCAGGTATAAGAAGGTTTGGTTTACCAACGTTCAGTTCCTGAAGGAGATACAGCAGGAAACAAGGAAACAGTCACGGTTGCGCCAGTTCCTGATCCTGATGGCCCGTTTGCTGGCTTTCGCCTGCCTGGTTCTAGCTTTCTCGCAGCCCTATATTCCTGCACCCGGACAGCAACAGCGGATCAAAGGTCCCCGGGCCGTCAGTATTTACATCGACAACTCCTTCTCGATGGAGGCCGTCGCCACGGAAGGCAAG
>DAONFN010000374.1:0-3273 GCA_035403625.1 Bacteroidales bacterium | reverse complement strand
TCATCACCCAGGAAACCCTGCCAGAGCCCGTCACGGTGATTTGAAGAGCCGCGGAGCCCGTCGGTCAGCGAGCCCGCCCCATCGCCCGGATATCGGTAAGAGTAACAGGTGTAATATTTCACAGGTCGCCCGATGGAATGGTGATACAGAAACGGCATTTCGACGGGTTTCTCCTTCAGTGTGCCACTGACAAACATTCCCGCACGGATCACGCCATTGCGGTTCAAATCCAATGGCATCGTATAGACCGGCGATGTGGCTGTAACGTCATTCCCGTCCAGTGTATAGTGGATCGGCACATCCGATTGCTCGGAGCCCAGGATCAGCTTCATGGAACGGCTTTCAGGATCCCATTTCGTATGGACATCCACCTTAAAGGATCCCTGGCTGAAATTCACCTTCATTTTATGCAGACGCAGGTATTGCCCCCTTAACCGCAACCGGAAATCATCCCAGTCCCTGGCACTCTTTTGACTCCAGCCTACTTCAGCAAGGGCGATCATGCGTGGCAGAACCATGTATTCGGCATGTGAGGGATCGCTGATGAATTCTGTCCAGAGATTGCCCTGAACCCCCAGGATATGTCGGGCCTCCTTTTTGTTGAGTTCTTCCGGAGCAGGTTCATAGGAATAGACCTTTCGCAGGGTGACAAAACCACCAATGGCTTTGGGTTCGAAGGCGGGGTCGGCCTGGTAATAATCTAAATAGCAATGTGATGTAGGGGTCATGATGGCATCGTGTCCCTGGCGGGCGGTTGCGATACCGCCTTCAATCCCGCGCCACGACATCACGGTCGCCTCGGGAGCCAGTCCCCCTTCTAAGATTTCATCCCAACCGATCAGTTTCCGGTTCTTGGAGATGATAAACTTTTCTATCCTTTTAATAAAATAGCTCTGGAGCTCTTTTTCATCTTTAAGGCCTTCGTTACGCATCCGGTCCTGGCATTTCTGACATGTTTTCCAGTTGGTTTTGTCAGCCTCGTCGCCACCCACATGAATGTAGCTCGATGGAAACAGTTCCATCACTTCGGCTAGGACATCCTGGAGAAAGGTGAATACCGAATCGTTGCCGGCACAAAAAATATCAATATTCGGCCAGTAAGAACCGGTAGGAACGGTAAAGGGACCGCCGGTGCAGGATAGTTGAGGGTAGGCGGCCAGCGCTGACACACAGTGGGCAGGCATCTCGATTTCCGGGATAATGTTGATATACCGTGCAGCAGCATAACGGACCACGTCGCGGATTTCATCCTGGGTGTAGAATCCCCCATAAGTGGCTTTTTCTCCCGGTTTTTGCGGTGGACGTTCATTCCACGGCAGGTCTTCATGATCGACCCGCCAGGCTCCGGTAGCAGTCAGCCCGGGGTATTTTTTGATCTCTATGCGCCAGCCCTGATCATCGGTAAGGTGCCAGTGAAAAGTATTCATCTTGTACATCGCGAGCAGGTCGATGTATTTCTTAATAAATGATACCGGGAAGAAATGACGGCAGACATCGAGATGCATACCGCGGTAGGAATAACGCGGATAATCACGGATATCCACGCAGGGTATTTCCCATTCCGTATAAGTCATCGGGAGGTTGTAGCGGCAGATCTCGGCGCCCATCAACTGAAAAATGGTCTGGATTCCATAAAAAAGCCCATGGCCGCTCTTCGCCGAAAGCACCAGTCTTTTCCTGCTTATCTGAAGCCGGTAACCTTCATCCTCTTTGGTCGATTGTGTAGTATGTTTTTTTAAAAGAATACCCTGAAAGTCTTTTTCCCCTGTTGTAAGTTCCCGGATGGTCAGTAAGGGACCTCCTGCCCAACGGATCCTTTCGAGCAAAAGGGTGGCCAGCGTTCTGATTTCGGGGTCACCGGGAGGTATCGCAATAACCGTCAGGCGACTGATGGTAAAGGTATCCTGCAACACTTTGACAGATAGCGGTTTCGGTACGATGCTCAAACCGGTTGAATCGAGTGGACCGGCTGCGGATGTACCGATCAGGCTAAACAGAAGCAGAATTACAGGCAGGATGGGTCGCATACCATTATTGATTTAAGGATTGAATGTGCAAAGTAAGCAAGAATTTGTGAACCTTTTCCATAGGATTTCAACCGGCAGCTTTCCGGATAATGGCATCCATTTTGGCAGCTTGCTTTTCCATACTTTGAAGGAGTTTGAACTGGGCGCGGGCACGTTGCAGGTTGTGATCGGGATCCGCGATTTTGTAATATCTGTCCCCGTCAAGGTAATCGGTCAGAAAACGCAAACCGATGGTATAGGTCATGACACGGGCTGAAAAGGAGAGGTGGTCGATCTCGGTTTGAGTAAGAATATTCCTTGCGGCTTGCAGGTAGCCCTTCGAATAGGCCTCAAAAAGACACAGGTCGATCCCGATCTTGCTTGTATCGGCCTCATCCTCCGTTGCAGTGCTTGCCCCGGTCCGGATGGCATCGCCAAAGTCGCAGAGGGTCGTTCCTGGCATGACCGTGTCGAGGTCGATTACAGCAATGGCTTTGTCGTGTTCATCAAACAGAACATTATTGCATTTGGTATCATTGTGGGTAACTCTGAGAGGTATCTGCCCGTCCTCAACAAGGCGCGTTATTTTCTGCATCTCATGGGCATGTAGCCCGATGGTAAGAACCTCAGCGGCTACCTGACTTGCTCTGCCGACCCGATCAAGACGCAAGGCCTCCCTGAATTGCCGGAGTCGTTTCCCGACATGGTGAAAGCCTGGCAGGATTTCGACCAACGAAGTGGTATCCATATCGGCAGTAAGAGCCTGGAATGTTCCAAAGGCAAAACCTGCCTGAAATGCACGGTCAGGATTCTCCAACCGGTCGTAACAGTGGCTTCCTGCAATATACTCGTACATTCTCCAGTAGTTACCGTCAGGATCATTGAACCACCAGCCACCCCCGGTTGCAGGGATCAGCCGGATCACCTGAAAGGGTTGTCCGGTAAAGGAACCGAGTTTTTGTTGCAGGTGTGAAGTTACCCTGAGGATATTCCCGGTCAGGTCGCTGATGTTGGGGAACACCTTATGGTTGATCCGTTGCAGTAAATAATCAGGCGTTTCCGGCTGAAGGGTGCTGACCAGGTAGGAATCGTGGATGTGACCGGAGCCGATAGGTGAGACAGCCGCCGGTATTCCTTCGACTTGAAAATTTTCTGCAAGGGTCATCAGGTTTCCAGTCATGATCAGGGATTAAATAAATGTAAGGTGTCTATTGTTACAGTCGGCCTGGCGAAGTCAGTACCTTCCGAATCAACACGGAGGGAACGG
>DAONFN010000373.1:0-3305 GCA_035403625.1 Bacteroidales bacterium | reverse complement strand
GACCATTCATGCCGGCGGCATCCTGATTTCCGAGGAACCCGTCACGGCATATACCGCCCTTGACCTTCCTCCCAAGGGATTCCCGACTACCCAGTTTGACATGTACACCGCCGAAGATATCGGGTTTGAGAAGCTTGATATCCTGAGCCAGCGCGGCATCGGTCACATCTATGAAGCGGCGGAGATCATCCGGAAAAACCGCGGGATCACGGTGGACGTCCACCAGATACAGGCTTTCAAGAAGGACGGGAAGGTGAAGGAGCAGTTGAGGAATGCCCGCACCATCGGCTGCTTCTATGTCGAAAGTCCGGCCATGCGTGGACTTCTGAAGAAACTCCGCTGTGACAATTACCGCACCCTGGTGGCGGCCAGTTCCATCATCCGGCCTGGGGTGGCCCGGTCGGGAATGATGAAGGAGTATATCCAACGATTCCACCATCCCGGCCGGTTTACCTATCTCCATCCCGTGATGGAGGAGCAGTTGAAGGAAACCTTCGGAGTCATGGTTTACCAGGAGGATGTGCTGAAAATATGTCACCATTTTGCCGGGCTTGACCTGGCCGACGCCGATGTGATCCGGCGGGCCATGAGCGGCAAGTACCGGTCAAAAAAGGAGTTGCAGCGCATCATCAACAAGTTCTTCGAGAATTGCCGGAGCTTCGGCTATCCCGAGGAGGTAACCCGGGAAGTATGGCGCCAGATCGAATCGTTTGCCGGTTATTCCTTTTCCAAAGCCCATTCCGCCTCCTATGCCGTGGAGAGTTACCAGAGTCTTTACCTGAAAGCACATTACCCGCTGGAGTTCATCACCGGGGTGATCAACAACTTCGGCGGGTTCTACTCCTCCTGGGTTTATTTCAATGAAGCCCGGGTGTCGGGCGCCACCCTGCACGCTCCCTGTGTCAACCGGAGCGAGTATAAAACTTCCATCCGCGGCACGGATATCTTTTTAGGATTCATCCATGTGAACAACCTGGAAGCGGACCTGGGAAGGGTGATTTACGATGTACGATTTACGGTGGACGATTTGAACGGGAAGACGGAAAAGTTGTATGCAGATCTGGAAGATTTTGTGAAAAGGGTACCTGTTACCCTCGAACAACTGATCCTGCTGATACGAGTAGGGGCATTCCGCTTCACAGGCAAACAGAAGGCCACCCTGCTCTGGGAAGCGCACATGCTGGTCGGGGGCGACCGGCGAATGGGCAAACCGGCGGACCGGCGGACCGGCGGACGGGCGGACGGGGGGACCGATGTGCCTCCAGCCCCGGTTCAGCCTTCACTCGTCACTCGTCACTCGTCACTCGTCACTCGTCCTGCCTCCCTCTTTCCCTCCCCCCCGGCAAAACGGTTCGAACTGCCGGTGCTGGAACAGGATATTCTGGCCGACGTGTATGATGAGATCGAACTGCTCGGCTTCCCGGTCACCTATTCCTACTTCGATCTCCTCGAAACCCGCTTTCGCGGCGATATCCTGGCGCATGAAATGAATACCCGGGTCGGGAAGAAAGTACGTATGCTGGGACTGCTCGTCACGATCAAGTATGCCCGGACGGTACGAAAAGAGTGGATGCATTTCGGCACCTTCATCGACGTGAACGGCCGTTTCTTCGACACCGTTCATTTTCCTAAAGCGGTGGCGGAATTTCCTTTCCGTGGCGACGGTATCTACCTCGTCGGGGGGAAGATCGTGGAAGAATTCGGGTTTCCCAGTCTGGAAGTGGAAAAAATGGCTAAAATGCCGTTGCAGGGCGATCCGAGGGGATAGAGGAGGACGCTGAGGCTGCCTTGAATGCTGATAGCTGAGACAGCCTCACGTCCAACGGGTTAATTGATAGCGAATGGATGGCCTGTGACCACCTCAATGTTCCGGTGGATCAACTTGTGGATGCTCTTCAGGTAGGGAGCCTCTTCCGACGAACAAAACGAGAGTGCAATGCCGCTTTCTCCCGCCCGCCCGGTCCTGCCTATGCGGTGAACATACGTTTCCGGCTGTTCAGGGATCTCGTAGTTGATCACATGGCTGAGCTTGTCCACATCAATGCCACGCGATGCGACGTCGGTGGCGACCAGTACGCGAATGCTCCGATTCTTAAACGCGCACAGAGCGCTGTCGCGGGCACTCTGCGATTTGTTCCCATGAATGGCCTTGGCCGTAATGCCGTGACGAACCAGTTCCTTGACCACTTTATCGGCGCCATGTTTCGTTCGGGTAAAGACCAGCACGTTCCTGACCAATTCATTCTGAAGAACGTAAGTCAACAAGTGCTTTTTATTCTCCTTTGTTACAAGATAGACCGATTGGGAAACAAGACTGGGAGGCATGACATCGGGTGTAGTGTCGACCCTGACAGGGTTGTGCAACAGTGTTGCCGCCAGTTTCCTGATCTCATCCGGGGCGGTGGCCGAGAAAAGCATGGTCTGTCGCTTTTCCGGAAGCAGGACTGTGATTCTCCGGATATCATGAATGAAACCCATGTCGAGCATTCGATCGGCTTCGTCGAGTACCAGGTATTCTATCTTACTGAGGTCTATAAATCCTTGGTTGATCAGGTCGAGTAAACGGCCGGGAGCCGCTACAATAATTTCTGCTCCCTTACGGAGAGTCTGGGTCTGGGAGTGCTGGGAAACACCTCCATAAATGGTGGCTACTCTGCAATCGAGGCCCTTACTGTATGAGCTGATTTCTTCGCCGATCTGGGCAACGAGTTCGCGGGTAGGCGCCAATACCAGAGCCAGAGTTGCCCGTGATCGGTTGCGGTCGCGGGAGGTTGCCAGCATCTGAAGGATGGGTAGTGCGAATGCAGCCGTCTTGCCGGTGCCGGTCTGGGCGCATCCGAAAATATCTTTTCCCTGTAATATTACAGGTATTGCTTTTTCCTGGATCGGTGTCGGGTTCAGGTACCCTTTCTTACTGACAGCCTCTAAAATCGGCTGGATAAGGTTCAAATTTTCAAAGTTCATTGAGTGTTGATTAGATGAAATAATGGATGCCCCCGGTTGCAATGCCAAAACGACACTGGCAGACCGGGTTCACTTTAAAAATGTACGTTAAACTGAGATGTAAAAAATCGGAGGGATTACAGACAGATGAAGATACAATCTTTCAAATGAGACCGCAAAGGTACACAATTAATGCACTTCCGACGAAATTATTAAAAAAGAATGAACGACTTGCTGTTGTTCAACCTATGGAACCCCTAACCTGCCGCCGCAGTTCAACCGGATTATTTCCCGAGCCTGAGAACTCCAATCCCCTGGTCGTACACGATATCCACCGGGATATTCGCCGTTTTCAGCCGGGT
>DAONFN010000372.1:0-3313 GCA_035403625.1 Bacteroidales bacterium | reverse complement strand
CCATTCCACTCAGTATGCCCTCGCAGCCATGCTGAAAGCGGTCAACGACGGTCAGCTCGATTTTGTCAGCGTGGTCAGGGAATACGGGGAGAAAGCCCGCATCATGAAGAAAATGTTCACATCCAACGGTTTCAGGATCGTGTATGACAAGGATGAGGATAAACCGATTGGCGACGGATTTTATTTTACCATTGCTTACCCGGGTTTCAGCGGGGAAGAATTGCTCCATGAGCTGATCTATTACGGGATCAGTGCTATTGCACTGAGTATCACCGGCAGCGAAAGATCGGAAGGGTTGCGGGCCTGCGTCTCGCTGGTGCAACGCGAACAGTTCCCGGCTCTTGAGGAACGTTTGCAACGATTCCATGAAAATCATTCATAAACCCATCCCAGGGTTCGTGTAATTTTCGTAACTTCGCATTGTGAATCAATTAACAATATAAAATCAGTCATCATGGCAAAGATCAAAGGCGATATCGTTATCAACTCCGAACGTTGTAAAGGATGCGAAGTATGCGTCGCAGCGTGTCCCTTCACGGTAATCGCAATGGCGAAAGAAGTTAACAGCAAGGGGTATCACTTCGCTACCAAGGTTAACGACGAGTGTACCGGATGTACGAACTGTGCCGTTGTATGTCCCGACGGAGTGATTACCGTGTACCGGGCCAAAGTTGCCGCCGAATAAACACAAAAAACAATATACACATGGGTGAACTCAGATTAATGAAAGGCAACGAAGCGATTGCCGAAGCAGCAATCCGGGCAGGTTGTGACGGGTACTTTGGGTACCCCATCACACCTCAGTCGGAGATCATGGAATACCTGATGGCAGAAAAGCCCCATGAAAGAACCGGCATGGTCGTACTCCAGGCTGAAAGTGAAGTAGCCTCAATCAACATGCTTTACGGGGGTGCCGGCACAGGGAAAATGGTGATGACATCCTCCTCCAGTCCAGGTATCAGCCTCATGCAGGAAGGCATCAGCTACATGGCCGGGGCCGAATTACCGGCCGTGGTTGTGAACGTTGTCCGCGGCGGTCCCGGACTGGGGACCATCCAGCCATCGCAGGCCGACTACTTCCAGGCAGTGAAAGGCGGCGGACACGGCGACTATAAAATGCTGGTCTACGCCCCTTCATCGGTGCAGGAAATGTCTGATCAAACGAAACTTGCGTTTGAAAAAGCCTTTGAATACCGTACACCGGTGATGATCCTCTCCGACGGTGCCATCGGCCAGATGATGGAAAAGGTAGTCCTTTTCGACCAGGTTCCCCGCAGAACCGACGAGGAGGTAATTGCCCGCTGCCCCTGGGCTGCCACCGGACGCCCGGCACACCGCGGTCACAATATCATTACCTCGCTCGACCTCGATCCCGCCGGCCAGGAGAAAGTCAACCTGAAACTCCAGGAAAAATACCGCAGGATGGAACAGAACGAGGTGATGTACGAAGAGATCATGTGCGATGATGCCGATTACCTTTTCGTCGCCTTCGGCCTCTCCGCCAGGATCTGCCAGAAAGCGCTCGACCTCGCCCGTGCCAAGGGCATTAAAGTAGGGCTCTTCAGACCGATCACGCTGTTCCCCTTCCCCACCATGCAGATATCCAACGTCGGTAACCGGGTAAAAGGCATCCTGGTCGTCGAAATGAACGCCGGCCAGATGATCGAAGATGTCCGGCTGTCGGTGGGCTGCAAAATAAAAATTGAACATTTCGGACGCTTCGGCGGGATCATCCCCTCACCGGATGAAGTCGTCAGGGCGCTGGAAAAACAAATCATCGGAGGTTAACCATGGAAGACCAGTTTGCTAAGACCGATATACAGGTCCCCGAAAATATTGTATATAAACGGACAGACCTGATGGTCGATCGTCCGCTCAGCTATTGCCCGGGATGCGGGCATGGCACCGTGCATCGCATGCTCATGGAAGTGATCGAAGAGATGAACATCCGGGAAAAAACCATCGGGGTCTCCCCCGTAGGATGCTCGGTTCTCGCCTATGACTTCCTCGATGTCGACATGCTCGGAGCCGCTCACGGCAGGGCCCCTGCCCTCGCCACAGCCATCAAACGGATGTGGCCCAATCATTTCGTCTTTACTTACCAGGGCGATGGTGACCTTGCAGCCATCGGGACCGCAGAGACGATTCATGCCTGCAACCGTGGCGAGAACATTACCATCATCTTTATCAATAACGGGATTTACGGAATGACCGGAGGCCAGATGGCACCGACCACCCTCGCCGGAATGCGTTCATCCACCTCTCCTTACGGAAGGGATGTCGCCATGATGGGGCACCCGCTTAAAATCACCGAACTGATCGCCCACCTGCCCGGGGTCAACTATGTCACCCGCCAGGCAGTGCACACCCCCAACCATGTCAGGAAAACGAAAAAGGCCATCCGGAAAGCCTTCGATATACAGAAGGAAAACAAAGGGCTGAGTTTCATCGAAGTGGTTTCCAACTGCAATTCCGGATGGAAAATGACCCCGGTACAAGCCAATAAATGGATGGAAGACAACATGTTCCCCTTCTATCCACTGGGCGATATCAAGGTGGATGGCGAATTGGTAGCTAAATCGTAAGTCGTCAAATTGTAAATCGTAAATCGTAATGACAGAAGAGATCATTATAGCCGGTTTTGGCGGGCAGGGAGTTCTTTCCATGGGAAAGATCCTGGCTTACTCGGGCGTTATGCAGAACAAGGAGGTCAGCTGGATGCCCTCCTATGGACCGGAAATGCGCGGAGGAACCGCCAACGTCACAGTCATCATCAGCGACGAGCGGATCAGCTCCCCCATCCTCAATTCCTATGATACCGCCATCATCCTCAACCAGCAGTCGATGGACAAATTCGAGAAGACGGTGAAACCGGGCGGGCTCCTGATCTATGATCCCAATGGAATCACCCGGCTGCCGGTCAGAAAAGATATCAATATTTACTCCATCGAAGCTGCCGACGAAGCTGGAAAACGGGGATTGTCCAAGATCTTCAACATGATCGTCCTGGGCGGATTCCTGAAACTGAAACCGCTGGTTGCACCGGAATATATCCGCAAAGGGCTGGAAAAATCCCTGCCGGCCCGACACCATGCGCTGATCCCGGAAAATGAAAAGGCCATCGGGATCGGAAAAGAACTGCTTACGCCCATTCACGTGCTGAACTAAACGGGCTTTCCAACCGGCTCCTTTACCGTTCCGGATTCTGGACTGCCACTCTCATTCCCGGATCACAATTTTCCTTTCTCTGTTGTTTCCGGGATTTTCTACTCACAGGTAACCGAATTTTATTTAGAATCTTTATAAATAAATC
>DAONFN010000371.1:0-3335 GCA_035403625.1 Bacteroidales bacterium | reverse complement strand
GGCAGAAGCCAGTTCGTGCCCGGTTGCCAGCAAGCCCCACGGTTTGATGGTCTTCAGACGGAGTATGATCAGGTTTTCAGCGGTAGCGGGTATCATGGCTTCGGTCAAGGGAATATCCAATGACCGGCTCTCACCCGGGGCCAGCGTGAAAGGCTGAAGGACCCCGGTCCGGGTCACCTTCCCGTCGCTCATCAACTCCCATTCGACCCGGGTCCCCGAAAGGTCGTAAAAATCGTAGGTGTTCCGGAGCCGGAAAGATGCCTGGGGCGGGTTGATGTGCTCAAACCGGGCGTACTGGTAAACTTTTTTCACCTCCCAGTAGCCCGGATGAGGGGTCCTGTCAGGAAAGACAATACCGTTGCAGAGGAAATTACCATCGCTGGGCACGTTTTCGGGCCCGTAATCTCCTCCAAACAGGTAACTGTCAGGGACACCAGGCTTTTGCGATTTCTTGAGAATCCCCTGGTCCACCCAATCCCAGATGCATCCTCCCTGGAGCTGGGGATATTTTTCGATGACCGTCCAGTAATCCTGGAAATTACCGGTGCTGTTACCCATCGCATGGGCGTATTCGCACTGGATAAGCGGCCTCAGTTGGCGCGTATAACCATACCATTCGAGGTCGGAAGGACCCCAGTACATCGGGCAGAAGATGTCGGTGTTGGCCCCCTGCTCGGCCCTTTCATACCAGACCGGGCGGCTGTGATCTCGCTGTTTGATCCAGTCGTAGGTGGCCTCGAAGTTACATCCGTTGCCGGCTTCGTTGCCCAGCGACCAGATGATGACGCAGGGATGGTTTTTATCGCGTTCTACCATGCGCCGGGTTCGGTCGAGATGAGCCGTTTTCCATTCGGGCTTGTTTCCCAGCGTGCGGCCGGGCGAGTAACCCATTCCATGCGATTCGATGTTCGCCTCATCGATCACATACAGCCCGTATTCGTCGCACAATTCGTACCCGTAGGGATCGTCGGGGTAGTGGCAGGTGCGGACGGTGTTGATGTTGGCTTCCTTCATCAGTTTGATGTCCTTCAGCATCAGCTCGCGGGAGATCACATGGCCGGCCACCGGGTCGTGTTCGTGCCGGTTCACCCCTTTGATCAGGATGGCCTTCCCGTTGACGAGGAACTGGCCGTTCTTCACTTCGGTGGTCCGGAACCCTGTGGTGCAGCCGGTCGATTCGAGGATGTTCCCTTCTGCATCCTTCAATGAAAGAACCACATGGTACAGGTTGGGGATCTCGGCGCTCCATTTTATCGGGTCGGGGATAAAACCTTCAAACTGCAGGGTATCATCCTTTCCCTCTTCCGGATAACAGTCAAGGGTCTGGCTGAACTCGGGTTTTACATCGTTCCCGGACCCGAACAGCGACAGCGTAAGTTTAAATGCCGGCTTTGCAAAAGGGCGGTCGAGATCGGGCGGTGGATTGAGTCCGCCCCCTTTCACAATAGCGGTCACTTTAAGGATCCCGTGGCGGTAATTGGAGAAGAGTCCGGCGGTGACGGAGAAATCACGGATGCGGGTGGGAGGGGCCGACCAGAGGACTACGTCGCGGTTGATCCCGCTCATCCTCCACATGTCCTGGCATTCGAGATACGAGCCATCCGACCAGCGGAACACTTCCAGGCCCAACCGGTTCTTTCCATCCTTCAGGTATTTCGTGATGTTGAATTCGACCGGCGTTTTAGCATCCTTACCCATGCCGACCTGTTCGCCATTGAGGTAAACATAGAAGAATGATTTGACCGCACCGAACTGCAGAAAGACCTCCCTGCCTTTCCAGGTGGCAGGGATTTCGAATTCGCGGAGGTAGGACCCGACCGGGTTGTAATCGTGCGGCACTTTCGGGGGGTCGGGCTTCATCAGGTGCTTGAACTCATAAGGGATATTCACATAGATGGGATACCCGTATCCCTGGATCTCGATCGTGGAAGGTACGCGGATATCGTCCCAGCCGCCCGCATCGAATCCTTCCCGGTAAAAACCGACCGGTCGTTTATCCGGATTTTCCGACCAGCGGAATTTCCAGGTGCCGTTCAGCGACTGGTACCAGGGGGAGGAAGCCGGATCGTTGGTAAGGGCGGCAGCTTCTGTGGAGTAGGGGAAGAAGGTGGCCCTGGGCGGCTCATTGTTGATCCCGGTAAGTTGCGGATTTTCCCAGTCGGGTGGATTCTGGGCCTGCACGCGGGTAATCAAAAACAGCCACGTGAAAATGAAGAAACAGGTCAGTGAAAACAGACTTCGGTTCATGGATGGATTTTTTTCGAAGGTAGTTTTTTTTCAGATTGGCTTTTTTACGGATGGATCGAAACGGAGGAAACAACGGGTAAAACTGACGGAAGCCGGCCTCATTTCCCCGTGACGATCCTGATCCGGTTGCTGTCGGTCAGGGTATGTTCAAACTCCGACTGACCGGGCACTCCCATATATACCAAGGGTTGCCGGAAGTCCATCCGGCTGGCGACCTGTTTGTCGAGATGAATATGGATCTCAGTGGCACCGGTTTCTTCAACCAATTTCCTGAAATTGTGCTCTTTAACCCCGCTGCCGGGCATGATCGCGATACGGCCGGCGGCCCGGACGATCAGCTCTTTGATCAATTTCGACCCTTCCGGTGCCGTCGGTCTTTGACCGGAGGTGAGGATCCGGTCGATGCCAAGACTGATGAGGGTTTCCATCGCTTCGAACGGATCCCGGGTCATGTCGAACGCACGGTGGCAGGTAATTCCCATCGGCCGGGCGAGGTCCACTAATACCTTCATCCGGCCGGCATCGATCGTCCCGTCGGCATTCAGGATGCCGAAAACGACCCCATCGGCGCCGGCCTCCCCGGCCACCCGGATATCTTCCTGCATAATGGCAAACTCTTCGGGGCTGTAAAGGAAATCGCCCCCCCGCGGACGGATCATCACAAAGAGCTGGATATCCAGCCACTTCCTGGCCATTCTTATACTTCCGGCACTGGGAGTGGTTCCCCCGTCATGCAGGTTCTCGCAAAGTTCGACACGGCCGGCACCGCCCCGCTGGGCTTCCACGGCCGATTCCGCTGAATTGACACAGACTTCGATGAACATATTTCAATTTACGATTAATGATTTTGCCCCCCACTCCCTTGCCACACATCCCTCATCAGCACATCAGCACATCAGCACATCAGCACATCGGCACATCAGCACATCAAAACCGTTGGCTGCAATTCCTGCACATCTCCACCGATTTACGGTCGCGGAGAATGGTTTTGCGGAAGTTGAAGGCGGCTTCTCCCTTCCATATCTCACGGAACGACTGCTTCCTGAGGTCGCCAAGTTCGTGGTGCGCGTCTTTGTCGAAACAGCAGG
>DAONFN010000370.1:0-3345 GCA_035403625.1 Bacteroidales bacterium | reverse complement strand
CCTGATCCGGTATGATGCGGTGTTACGATTGATCGAAAGCGAAATGGAGCGCCAGGATACCTGGCAGGGTAAATTCTATACGTGAAGGGAGACGTTGGAGGCCATGATGGCACGGTTGATCGCCAGGTGAAGGTTCTTCATCACCATCTCCGACTCGTTGCCCGGGATCCGGAACTGGACGATTTCGTTGATCCTTGCGCGGACTTTCAGGTACTGCAATGAACCCCTGAAGTTTTTTCTGATCATCCGGCAGGTGCTCATCACCACCAGCAGCATCATCTCCTCGTTGTCAAGCATCCCGCCCGACAGAAGCTTTTCGCCCAGCGACTCCTGGAGCTGCTTCTTAAGGGCCGGGTTGATCAGCGGGAACTTCGTCTGGTAAAACACCACCATCAGGCTATACTCTTCGCGACTGATGATCTTTTTCTGTATCAGCTGCTTGAGAACGGTCTTCCGCAACAGGAGCTTCTTGTAGGCAATGCGCTGGATCCACCACCGGAGGCTGTGTTCCTTTTTCCCCGACTTGATCACATTCAGTACCCGGTCGAGAATCACATCATCGGTCGATTTGGCATTGAGCACCACTACTTTATCGTTCTGAAGACGGATCCTTCCCCGTTCGTGCAGTTCGAAAAGAATGGCTCCAACCAGGCCAAACTTGAGTTTGTGCTCCGACGGGCCAAACCATCCTTTATCATCAAGTGCCAGCAGGACGATACGCTGAAGCAGGGTCAGGTCACCTTTTTTTTCCGACTTGTCCATCCGTGACGGTTAATTCAGGCGGTAAAAGTAACGAAAAATTTCTCTGAAAAATAATCAGTTGAATGTACCTCCCAGGTAAAGTTTTGTCTTCTCCATTTTCGGATTTCCGAACACCTCCTCGACCGTACCCTGCTCGATCACGTCGCCGAGATACATGAATACAACATTGTCGGCAATCCGTTTGGCCTGGCGTAACACATGGGTTACCAGAACGATCGTGTAATCGTTTTTAAGCCGGGTGAAGGTCTCTTCGATCGCCTGACTCGAGATGGGATCGAGTGCCGAAGTGGGCTCGTCGGCCAGGATGATCTCCGGATTGACGGCCAGTCCGCGGGCGAGGCACAGCCGCTGCTGCTGACCGATCGAAAGCCGGGAGGCAGGTTCCCGCAGGCGTGTGCGGATCTCATCCCACAGGTTGGCCTGCTGCAGGTAGTGCATAACCAGCTTGTGGGTCTCCCGCCTCCCCCTGATCCCCCTGAGCTTCAATGCATAGGCGATATTGTTGTAGATGGTCATGGGAAGGGGGTACGGGCGCTGGGAAAGCAGCCCCATCCGCTGCCGGAGGTTGTAAATATCTTCGCCCGCCTCGAGCACGTTGGTGTGGTCGATCATCACCTGCCCATTGACCTTCAGCTCGGGGTAAAGGTCGGTAAGCCGGTTCAGGCATTTGAGCAAGGTGGTCTTGCCGCATCCCGAAGGCCCCAGGATAACCGTGATCTTGTTCTTCGGGATATCGATGTTGATATCCTTCAGGATCCGGGTCTTCCCGGTGGTAACATTCAGATCCCTGATCGATATTTTTATACTGTCGTCCATCCCGTCAGCCTAGAAGTTGATTTTTGCTTTATGATACCGCTTCCCGAGTCCCCGCGAGAACAAACTTACGACTAATATGATCAGGGTAAGTACCAGGGCCGAGGCATAGGCCCTGTTTTGCACCTCGGGAACGGGAGAGGAAAGCTGGAAGAAGATCGAGAGCGGCAGGGTGGCTACAGGCTCCAGCATGCCGTTGGGGAGGTGATCGGTGTACCCGGCGGTGAACAGAACCGCAGCAGCGTCGCCGATGCCGCGCCCGAACGACAGGAGCACCGCTGTGATGATGCCCGAGATCGACTGGCGCGTGAATATCTTGAAGGCGATCTCCGATTTGTTCGACCCGAGGGAGTAAGCGGCCTCCTGCAGCCCGATCGGAACCGTAGAGAAAATCTCGTCCATCGACCGGATCATGATCGGCAGGATAAAAAGCGTGACGGTCAGGATCCCTGCCAGCAACGAGGTCTGCAGTCCGAAAAAGACCATCAGCGAAAACCCGAAAGCCCCGTAAACGATGGAAGGGATCCCCCAAACCAGGTCGAGCAGGAAACGGATCGCGCTGACCACCTTCTTATGCCGGATCAGGAATACGTTGAGGTAGAGGGCCACCGGCGTTCCGATGACAAAAGCGAGAACGGTAGCGCCGAAAGCCAGTGCCAGCGAACCCAGAATGGCGTTGAGGATGCCTCCCCCCCGGCCGTAATAGTATCCGCCCTGCGGGATCTCGGTCAGCATTTCCCAGGAGATCGAACGGATTCCCTTTTCGAAGATGCTGTAGATGATGATCGCCAGCACAAAAAGGATGAAATAGGTGGAAATCACCATCAGCAGTTTGAAGATCTTCTCCTCGATGTTCCGTCCGCGCTTCATCCTCAGTACTTGTTGTATTTGACAATGAAGAAATGCATGACCAGGTTGAAGAACAGCGAAACGGCCAGGAGGATCAGCGCTGCAAACATGAGGGCGGAATCGTAGCGGGGAATGGAAAGCATCTCGCCGTAATTGTTGGCGATCAGCGCAGGGAGCGTATAACCCGGGTCGAATACCCCCCGGGGGAGTTTCACTACATTCCCTACCACCATCAGCACCGCCATGGTCTCACCGAACGCCCGTGCCAGGCCGAAACCGAAGGCCGCGATGATGCCCGGCAAGGCTTTCTTGACCAGCACGTGTTTGATGGTCTGCCAGCGGGTTGCACCCAGCGAAAGTCCCGCTTCCTTCAGCTCCATCGGGATCGCCCGGAAGATCTCGATGAGGATGTTGAGAACGAACGGGATGATCATGATCGAAAGCACAAAAGAGGCCGCGAGGATGCTGTATCCCATCGTCTTAAACCCGAACCATGGCCCCAGGTAGCGGGAAATGAACGGCACAATGACCAGGATGCCCCACAGACCGTACACCACCGAGGGAATACCCGCCAGGATGTCGATGGCCGGATGCATGATGCGCAGGAAATGCTTGCGGGTATACTGGGTGACGTAAATGGCAGTAAGCAGGCAAACCGGGGCGGTGATCAGCATCGCCACCATCGTGACCCACACCGAGCCGATGATAAAAGGGTAAAATCCGAACTGCCCGGCCGAAGGCTTCCAGGTCTTCGAAAATAACAGGTCCGTGAGGGAATAGTCACGTAAAAGCAGCACCGACTTCAGGTACAGCCCGGTGAACAGCAGGAAAGGAAGCAGGGCAACCAGCAGCGAACTGATGATCATCCAGGTCGTATTGACCGTATGACGTTGCGACCGGTTGAGAAGATACATCTCAGTT
>DAONFN010000369.1:0-3349 GCA_035403625.1 Bacteroidales bacterium | reverse complement strand
ACACCGAGATGGGGTTGAGGTAATCGTGCAGGTTGGCATTCAGGGTGGCGGCCACCCCGTATCCCAGCACTGCAAAATTCCGGTTGCCCTCCTCGAGGAGAAGCCGGCCGCCGGCCATCATGGTGTCAAGGCCGCTGGTACGCGTAAACGATTCGCCGACACCCTTCAGGGTGACGATGGCCTGGTTGTCGCGGTACTTCATCAGTGCATCGGCCTCGACCACTTCGGTAAGGTTGGTGACCCCCGGGATCGCCCGGATCTTGTCCAGCGGGAAGGTGCGGATATCGAAGGTCTTGCCATGAGCCGGCGTCACCTGGACATCCGGATTGAAGGAACTGAAAAGCGATACCACCAGCCGGTCGAACCCGTTGAATACGGAAAGCACGATGATCAGCGCGGCTGCCCCTACCGCCACACCAGCCACTGAGATCACCGAAATGATGTGGATGATGTTGTGCGACTTTCTCGCAACCAGGTACCGGCGGGCGATATAGAAGGGGAATAGCATGTTAGATCTACGATTTACGATGTACGATCTGATCAGGCAATAGGCAATAGGCAATAGGCAGTAGGCAATAGGCAATTTAACACCTCGTCACCTGGAGTCGGCAGTCCGCAGTCCGCAATCCGCAGTCCTGAGTTGGCAGTCCGCAGTAATTCGTAATTTTTAATTTTTCATTTTTAATTATCACATCACCGCCGTCACCTCTACCCATCACTTCCACCCTTTTACAACCAGCCCGGTGCCGGTAGGGTGGGAGAGCCAGACATCGAACCAGTTCAGGATCCAGGCGATGGGATAGGCCAGCAGGTAGTACACCGGAAGGAGGATAAAGAACAGCCTGGAGGCATTCAGCATCAGGATCGGGTATTTCATGGAGAGGCGCCAGGCTACTTTGCCGGGGGTGCCGTATGTGTAGTACGCTTCGGTCATCCGGAAACCGGCCCGTTTCAGTTTCTCCTGGATCTCCGTAATATTATAGCCGTCGCGCACATGTTCGTCGATGAAAGAACCCTCTTCTTCGTGATCATGAACATCGGAGCCTCCCTGGTCGGACGGGGTCGAGATCAGCACCATCCCTCCCTGGGTAAGCGAATCGTAGAAATTGCGGAATACCGCTTCATCATCGGCAATGTGTTCCATCACATCCACCGAGAGGATGAAATCGAACCGGTCGGGTTTGGAGAAAGCCGTCAGATCGGCCTTTTCAAACAATACGTTGTTCCGGTCCGCTTTTGCGAAGAACCGGTTGCAGTCGGCAATCTGTTCCTCCTTCACATCCACTGCATCGATGAACCACGTTCCCGACAGGCTGCTAAGGAACCAGGTGTACTGGCCGAATCCCGATCCGGCATCCAGGATGAACCGGCGCTGCTGCCGGACCGGTGCCCCCGCCGATCCTGCCCAGCGGCGGATCTCACGGCGTACATGCCACGCCCTGAGCAACAGCAGGTCAAGCAGTTTGTAAAACAAGATCCGCAACCAGGGGGTTTCGTTAAAGAGCTTGCCGAGCGTGCGTTTTATGGGGTCGTACTGCATACAGGATAACAGAGTGACGATTGACGATTGACGATTGACGAGTGATTAGGTAAGCAATTTATCAATATTCTCAATATAATCCAGCGAATCGTCGAGAAAAAACTGGAGTTCGGGCATGACGCGCAACTGGTCATGTTCTTTCCGGGCCAGCAAATGGCGGATCTCTTTACCCTGGTGACGGATTTTTTCAAGTAGCGCTTGTTTGTCGCGGGTCATGAAGAGGCTCAGGTGAACCCGGGCAATGGCGAGGTCCTTGCTCACCTGGACTTTCGTAACGGTTATCAGGGCGCCTTCAAAAAGGCTCCGGCTTTCCTGCTGGAAGATCGTGCCGAGATCCTTCTGGATCAGTCGGGATATCTTTAATTGGCGTGTGGATTCCATGGTGCAAATGTAAGGAAATTAGTGATGGAGATGTTGCTTTACCAAATAGGGCTTCAGTAATGGATTCGTTTGTCCCAGGCCGAAACCGGGATATATCATCCGGAATGTTCCGTCATCATTCAGGGATTATCCTGCAACAGGAAGAAATGTTGACTTTCGGTTTTCGTTAACGGGCATTTTATTAACAGGAAATAAAGTCGGGGTGAAAGCGTTATCTTTGTCCCGGTGAAAAGTTTCCTGAAGATATTGCGGTACGCGCGACCCTACTGGGCTTATGCCCTGTTGAACGTGATATTCAATGTGTTGGCTGTTCTTTTTTCACTGGTCTCTTTCACGCTTTTCATCCCGGTGCTGCAGATGCTGTTCCACCAGATCGCAATACCGGCGAGCGCCCCGCCCCTGCACCTGGAGATCAACGCGCTGAAGGACAACTTCTATTATTTTACCGGGAAGATGCTGGAGCAGTATGGCAACGAACGGATGCTGGTCTATATCTGTCTCCTCATCATGATCCTCTATTTCCTGAAGAACCTCTTCCGGTACTTCGCCATGTACTTCCTGGCGGTGGTGCGCAACGGAGTGGTGAAGGATCTGCGCAACGATCTCTATTACAAAATCCTGATTCTTCCCCTTTCGTTCTTTAACGAAAAGCGCAAGGGCGATATCATTGCGCGTATGACCACCGACGTGCAGGAAGTGGAATGGTCGATCATGAGTTCGCTGGAAATGGCTTTCCGTGACCCGATTACCATTCTTTCCTACCTCGTCACCCTGTTCATCATCAGTCCGTCGCTTACCATTTTCGTGCTGGTGTTGCTTCCGGTGAGCGGTTTTATCATCGGCCGGATCGGGAAGAGCCTCAAACGCACCTCCGACAAAGGCCAATACCGGATGGGGCAGTTGCTCTCGATGATCGAAGAGACCATCTCCGGGCTCCGGATCATTAAGGCGTTCAATGCCATCGGGTTTGCCGGGAAACGGTTCCGGAAATCCAACCACGAATACAACCGGCTGATGATCCGGCTTTACCGCAAGAGGGACCTTGCTTCGCCCCTGAGTGAATTCCTGAGCGCCTGCGTGGTTTCGATCGTTCTCTGGTACGGCGGCAGGCTGGTCTTCACACCCGGAAACTTCCTCGATGCAGCGGCTTTTCTTGTGTATCTGGGTATCTTTTCGCAGTTGATGCCCCCCACCAAGGCGATCACGCAGGCCTACTACAACATCCAGAAAGGGATCGCTTCCGTGGAGCGGATCGAAAATATCCTCAGTGAGCCCGAGGTGATCGTGGAAAAAGACAATGCCCTTCAGAAGAAAGATTTCCAGTCGGCCATCGAGTACCGCGACGTCTCTTTTGCCTATACGGACACGGCCGTACTGAAGAACATCAACCTGGCGATCGGGAAGGGGAGGAGAATCGCGGTCGTAGGC
>DAONFN010000368.1:0-3363 GCA_035403625.1 Bacteroidales bacterium | reverse complement strand
ATGGTTTCTGGTGGGCTGATACCGGATTTGCCTATTCGCTCTACCGGAATTTTGCCCTGGATTATGATCAGGGTGGGATCTGGAACAACCGGGTCTATTTCGTGGAAGCGGACACGTCGTACACCCCACTGCTTACGCTCAAAACGACCCTGGAATACAATGCCCGCGATCACATCCGGATCAGGGCGGGGGTGAGCACCGATACCCTTGATGAACTTCCGGAGCACGTCATCGATTTTCCGATTTTCGGCTTTCAGGGTGGCGAATATCCCATGAAGGGATATGATACCATCGCCGGGGCCAACGTGTTGGAGCTCGGGCTGGATGTGACGCCGTTGCTCAATTTCGTCCCTGCCGGTCAACCGGCAAGGTATTTCATGGTGGTGGAGGAACGGGACCCGTACAATCTCGGCACCGGTAAGATCCGTTCGGCCTCTTTTATCCATTATGGCTCGCTCATAACGACCATCGCCGCTCATGACACGGGGGTGGCCATCATTCCCGACGGAGTCACCCAGGTTTCGGCCGTTGCGACCTTTCAAAAACCTGCGGTTCACATCGCTACGGAAACGTTACCACCTGTGTCACAGTTGCAGCCGCCGGGCTATCCGCTGGCTGCCACCGGGGGCCGACAGCCCTACGACTGGTCACTCGTTGAAGAGTACCTGGAGATCCCCACTTCCACCCCCGAACCCCAGGTGACCGGACCGTCGATCGTGGTTCATTCCGACACCCGTCATTTTACCGCCGTACCGTTGCCGTTTGAATTTCCATTTTATGGGAAGATGTACGATACCATATATGTGAATCAATACGGATTTCTGTGTTTTGAACCGCAGAATCTTCCGGCACCCTATACTGCGGATGAAACGGCGATGTTGCGCATGTTCCCGGTGATCGTCCCATCCTTCTCGCTGAATTATACTTACCAGGATAACAAAGGCGACGGCATCCGGGTGCAGTCGGAAGCGGACAGGATCATCATCCGGTGGATAGTGTCCGTATCACCCTATATCACCAGTTCGGTGGATGATTTTGCCGTGATTCTTTACCCTGACGGCAGTTTTGAGGTGTGCTACGGGACCATGGACAACCAGGGCTTTCTCCACACCTTCTACAGCGGGATTTCAAAGGGCGACAACCTGAATAATGACCTGCGGACACAGTGGGACGGGAACGCGATGGCGGGTAAGAGCTTTCGGTATATTCCCCCGCTTCTTCCTCCCGGCGCCGAACTGTCACAGGATGGGAAACTTGTTGTGAATGAGTCGGATCCGGGAACGATCTATGACCTTCCGGTTCGGGTGTCCGATGCCGGAAGGATCACCGATTCGCGCATGCTTACCGTGTCGCAGGATCTGGCCATTGAACAGGACCTGGTGTGCGCATGTGAAGGAGGTCTGCAAACCGGTGTTCCGGCGGTGCTGAAGCTGGTGCTATCCAACCGGGGATCGCAGACATTGCCGTCACTGACCCTTTCGATATCGACGATCGATCCGATGCTCGTACTCGTCGATAGTGCCTGTTCTGCAGGCGATCTGGCCTCCGGTCAAACGGTTACCATCCCGGCGGCATTCGATTTCCGGCTGCGGCAGAATGCGCCTGATGGTTATCCCGTCCGGGTATTGCTGGTAGCCCGTTCCGGATCATCCTCCTGGAAAAAGGAGCTGCGATTCCCTGTGATTGCCCCCACGCTGGCGATGGAGTCGCCGGTCGTTGACGACGGCTATAACGGCATCCTCGATCCGGGCGAGGTGGCCGACCTGGTAACCGAAATCCGGAATTCCGGCAGTCTCGATGCCCGGGATCTTCACCTCAGACTGACAACGGCTGTGCCCGGGATATCCATCCTGTCGCCGTTTGAACTGCCGGTCGACAGCGTCGGCATCAATTCCTCCTTTGAATGCCGGTTCCGGTTAAAGGCATCCACCGAAATCAAGGCGGGAACCGTGGTGCCCATGCAGCTTACGCTATCCGACAGCACCGGGCCCCTGATCATCAAAGATTTCGAAGTACGCGTCGGGAACCGTCCCGTCATCGTGGTGGACCTGGCATCGTCGAACGCCACAGCAGCGGCCATAACCGCGGCCCTCGACAGTCTGCAGGTCGGATACGATACGATCGGGCACTTGTCGTTCACCCTCAACCGGTATGGATGTATCTTCCTGATCCTGGGGACCTCCACGCAGGGGAATCATACCCTGACCACCGATGAAGGGGAAAGGCTGGCCGGGTGGTTGAGGAACCACGGAAATCTCTACCTGGAAAGTTATTACACCTGGTACTATCAGAATAACACCGCATTGCATCCGATGCTGAAATATGCCTCAAAGAAGGTACCTGCCTATTTTTACGCAGATATCATGGGACGCGACTCTACTTTCACCGACTCGATGGCTTATGTTTATTCCCTGCCGCTCAATTTTTCCGTGTTTACGGTCGAACCGGTTGCCCCTGCTTACGCCACCTTCCTGAATACCGATTCGCCGCCCCGCAGCCTCGAAGTGGTTTATCATGGCGATGATTACAAAACCATCGGGACCTTTACCGCTTTCAGCGGCCTGGTGGGTGTTCAGTCACCTGCTTCGCAAAAAGAGCTGATGCGGCGTTACCTGGAATTCTTCGACCTGAACCTTGCCGGACCATTTCCGCTGTTCCATGCGGCCACGACCGAGGTTTGCCGCAACCAGTCGCTGACCTTCACCGACGACTCCTATTCGGGTATCGTATCGCGCAGTTGGGAATTCGAAGGCGGAACACCGGCGGTCAGCACCGAGGCGAACCCGGTAGTAACGTATGCAACCCCCGGTAAATTCGACGTGAAGCTGACGGTTTACGACGGGAAACATACCCAAAGCATTCGAAAGACCGGTTACATCGCGGTGGACAATTGTTCGGGAATACCGGGAACGCAACCGGCGCCCACGGGTGTAACGGTGTATCCGAATCCCACGGCAGGAACCATCAGCATACGGTTGGCTGATCACATTTTCGGGCCGGTGCGGATCGATATTTTCGACGGTCTGGGTAACCAGGTGTTTTCTCAGCACCGCTCCCAGGCCGGGAAGGTGCCTGTTCAGGTCGATCTGTATAGGTTGAGATGCGGTATTTATATGCTCCGGGTAACGGCAAGCGACCGGGTCTTCACCACCCGGATAGTGAAGAACTAGGGGCCTCTGTCGCAGGAAGTCTCAAAGGTTCTTATGCCGGATTGACTGCCAAACATTTCGTACCTTTGACCACTTTTTTCACGCCCGATGAACCCCGATCTTAAGCAGCAAATTTTATCCCTTGCCGTCTCGTTACGTGAGGAGGTGATCGCCATACGTCGTCACCTTCACCAGTATCCCGAACTCTCGTGCC
>DAONFN010000367.1:0-3376 GCA_035403625.1 Bacteroidales bacterium | reverse complement strand
TTCCCGGTGGAAGGAGCGTTTCGCGAAAGAGTCCTAGTCGGTGATGATGATCCGATGCACCTCCGTCGTACCCTTCCATTCGATCCGGAGAAAATAGATCCCCGTCCCGTGACCGGAAAGATCGAAAGGATGTTCCCCGGGATTTGAGATTTCTTCTTTTAAAAGGGGTTTCCCGCTGATATCAGAAAGGGTGACCTGGGTTTCTCCTGCATCCGTACCCGTGATGACACGGAATCTTCCCCTGGAAGGGTTCGGATAAACCTGGAAACGGCTATGGCCTGCCTCGCCGATCCCCACTGTGGAACCCGCCTGGACCACCGTTACCGTTTGCGGACTGAGGCCGGCTACCGTCACTGTGAGGGTGGCCGTTCGGCCGGAGGTTCCGGTGTTTGTTTCATAAGTTGCAGTCAGTGTGCCGTTTCCTGAACCGGTAGGAGTGACCGTACACCAGGCAACATCACTTGAAGCAGTCCATGAAGTATTGGAGGTAATGGAAAAACTTGTCGTGCCGGCAGAGGCCGTAACACTCTGGCTGGAAGGATTGATGGAAAGAACCGGTGCGGCGCCCGCCTGGGTGACCGTCACGCTTTGGTCGGGTAAACCGGAAACCGAAACTGTAAGGGTGGCAATCCGGGTAACCAGCGACGAATTCTCACCAAAATTTGCGGTAATGGTACCATTTCCGGTCCCGGAAGGAGTCGCTGTACACCATCCGGCGTTGCTTGAGGCTGACCAGGATGTGTTGGAGGTGACGGTAAAGGTGGTATTTCCGGCAGCAGCCGCAACACTGCGGTTCGACGGAGCGACGGACAAAGTTGGAGTGAAGCCGGAAGCGGTAAAGGTCCCGGCCATACCAGGTGCGTGAGGAGTGCATACATACGAATAATTTCCGGCAACGGTTACCGCGTACTCATAGGTGGTACTGGAACTGGTGATCGGGTGGTCCCACGAGGATGCACCCGACGGGATGCCCCCGGGATTGGAGGTGGTGGTATGGCTGCCGGCCACCCAGACCCATTTGATCGTATCACCTACGCTTACTGAAAGACTGGCGGGACTGAAGAAAAAGTTTCCCACCTGCACGGTGTGTTTGGTCGCAAATGCGGGGACCGAAGATAGAACGAGGGTTCCGGAAAGTAAAAGAAGGGAGTATAGGATTTTTTTCATGGCGATGGAATAATAATTAATTTAGACTAAATAAAAGCAAAGATATATTTTTTTCAGGGACATGTCAATAGCTCCTGCAAAAATTCAGGGAAGAATGGAAGAAAAAATGTCGTGCGATAAACTGGATCAGATCAGGCCCGGCCAGTCGTTCCCCCGTTTCAGGAAGGAATTCCGGATCGATTCGATCATGGAGGAAGGTAAAGGGCCCTTATCCAGACACCGGGTATTCTCCGCCAGGTGGGTGAGATCGGCACTGCCGGTAATGATAGTGGAAACGCCGGGTGTAAATGCGGTGAATCGAAGGGCCATTTCGTGCCAGGGAAGGCCGCCGGTTTCCAATTGCATGGCCTTCCACCGGTCAAAATAGGCCACGTGTCCATGCCCGTCGGGTCGTGAAGAGTATCTCCATACGGCATTTCCAAGGGGGCGCTTGGCGATCACCCCCAGCCCTTTTCCAACGGACTCAGGGATGGAACGTTCAAGCGAAGCCTGGTCGAACAGGCTCACCGAGCATTGAATGCTGTCGAACCGTCCCGAGCGAATGGCAAATGCGAGTGCCTCGTTCTCTCCGGAATACGCCACACAGCGGATCTTGCCCTGTTCGCGGGCTTTTTCCAGGGCGGCAATGCATTCATTTTCCCGCAATCGGTCGACATCGCATGAATGAAGGTGATAAATATCGATATAATCGGTCTTCAGGCGGATCAGCGATTCCTCCACGCTACCCATGGTAGCTTCATAACTCCAGTCGGCTGTTTGTCGGTAGGTATATCCTCCTTTGCTTGAAAGGATGAATTCACCACGGCGGTTCGACAGGTACCGGCCAATCCGTTCCTCCGACAATCCATATGACCGGGCAGTATCAACCAGGTTGATTCCCAGGTCCAGTATTCCGGATAACATTGCCTCCGCTTGCTTCTCATCCAGATCAGAACCACCGATGTGCCCGGCTCCGAAACCCAGCACCGAAACCCTGAACCCGCATTTCCCAAATTCCCGGTATATCATATCATGCTGATGTTTACCATATCCGGCGCTCTCCTCTTCTCCACGACTCACCCCTCACTAATCATGAAACCTCCATGCAATACCGAACTTGAAAGCCCCGTCCGGCATAGGGTAACCAGGAGTTGTGTAATAGTCACGCCCCGTGAACCCGGCATTAAGATGGGTATAGGTGAAGAAAAAACGGGCCCGCTGAATTTTAAGATTGATAAAAAAGTCGATATAAAAATGGTCCCCGATCTCACGGCTGTCCTGCAGGTAGAAGGCTCGTAATGACGGGTTGTACTGGTCGGCGAAGTAAGGCGTATGATAGTACACGGTGAACCCCGGTTCCAGGTAGGCGGCACCCTTGAAAAGGTGCTGGCTGTAGTAGATCCCGATATGACACAGGAATGCTGGCAGCCGGAGGACGGAGGTTCCCTGTACGGTCTGGTAGATCAGTTTGGCCCGGATCCGGAACCTCCACAGGTCGGGTGAGGCATTCAGCCAGATTCGCATGAGGCCGAATTCCTGGGTATTTTGCCGTGGCAGGCTGGAGGAACCCAGGTAGGTGAAGTTGGTAATCCTGGCCACATTGACCCCCGCTTCGGCAAACGAGAGGTTATACAGGAATCCTGCGGCAACATAACTTTGTTTCTGCCAGGCAGTGTCCCATTGGTAATGGTTGCCGAAGTAATGTGAATAGAACCATTCCGGTTGGCTGAGCCGGTAATCGCCGGTGACGGTCACGATGCCGGCATTCCGTTCCTGATTTCCAAGTACGGAGCGCAGCCGCACCTGAAGGCTGACGTCGTTGGTGTTATAATCGCCTAATACATAGTCGCCCCGCCCGCTCAGTTGGACGCTGGTGAATGGGGTGAAGGTGATCGCCGCAAAAGGGATCAATTGCCTGATAAAGCGATGCCGGGTGTGCAGGGCGACTTCCGAGTATGATTGCCGGATCCCTGCTTCGAGTTCCATCACCCTGGGCTTCCCGTCTGCCCGGAAACTGGGATTGGACCAGATCAGTTCGTTCTCGAGGCGGATGATGGCAACAGAATCGTATGTTTTAATGACGGATATCTGCGGTGTGGGGTAGAAACCGCTGTCGGGTTGGTTGTCTGTGTAAGTCTGTGTCTGCCGGTTATACCGGAAGGAATAGGTAAAACGTCCGAGTTCGAATCCTTTCCGGGTGTGGGTTGTCGAATCTTTACCCTCGCCGCGG
>DAONFN010000366.1:0-3414 GCA_035403625.1 Bacteroidales bacterium | reverse complement strand
TCTTCTTGATGCCCTGTTCCTGCAACAGGCGCACCACCTTGGCTTCCGTGGCGATGCTGGCGTGGTCGGTGCCCGGCACCCAGCAGGCGTTCTTGCCCAGCATGCGCGCACGTCGGATCAGCACATCCTGGATGGTGTTGTTGAGCATGTGCCCCATGTGCAGCACACCCGTCACATTGGGAGGCGGGATTACAATGCAGTAGGGTTCCCGGTCATCGGGCACCGACCGGAAAAATCCCAGTTTCATCCAGTAATCATACCATTTGTCTTCCACTCCGGAAGGATCGTACTTCGAGGCAATTTCCATAAAATGAATAATTTCGCTTAAAGGCTAATTCAAAATACCGCTGTTTTTTTGAAGCGGCAAAAGTACTAAAAATAAGGGAAGGTTAAAAGAGGCGGCTGCGCTTCACGAGGTAAGGCAGCAGAACCTGTTCGAAACCGGCATGGATATCGGCTTCAATAAGGTCGATGCGGTACTGCCCGCATTTGACTTTCAACTCGTTGCGAAAACGGGTCAGAGATTCCACATAGCGTTCGCGCAGGGCGGAAGGATGCACCCGCAGGTGCTCGCCCGATTCGAGGTCGATAAACTTATAGGGCCGGTCGTCAAAAGCGAATTCCATCTCCATCTTCCGATCGACGACATGGAATAAAATAACTTCGTGCTTGTTGTGACGGAGATGCTGCAACGCGGAGAAGACCTCGTCGGGTTTGCCCGACCGGTCGAACATATCGCTGAAAATGATCACCAGTGAACGCTTGTGGATCCGCTCGGCCAGTTCATGGATGGTTTTGGCAACGTTGGTTCCTTTGTGCTGCTCGGGAGGACGCGGCACCAGCATCTTTTCAAGCTCGGAGAATAGATACCGGTGGTGGACCGTGTTGGAGCGGGTTTGCGTGTGCAGTTCGACGGTGTCGGAAAAGAGGCTGACCCCTGCCGCATCGCGCTGCCTGTGAAACAGGTAAATAAGCGCGGCGGCCATGTAAACGGAGAAGGTGATCTTGTTGGGATGGTCGATGTCGGGTTTCGCCAGCACCGGATAATACATTGACGAGGAGTTGTCGAGAAAGACCTGGCAGCGCAGGTTGGTCTCCTCTTCGTAGCGTTTGGTGTACAGCCTGTCGGTACGGCCATAGAGTTTCCAGTCGATCGAACGGATCGATTCGCCGGGATTGTACAGCCGGTGCTCGGCAAACTCCACGCTGAACCCGTGGAACGGGCTTTTATGCAACCCGGTGATGAAGCCTTCCACCACCTGGCGGGCAAGAAATTCCAGGGAGGAATACTGCTCCAGGCGGCTTTGCTGTATAGTCTGGGGCATTAAACGTATTTCTCGATCATCGCCTTGTAGGAGGCCTTCGGCACGGCTCCCACCTGTTTGTCGACCACCTCGCCGCCTTTGATAAAGAGCACGGTGGGGATGTTCCTGACCCTGTACTTGGCTGTGGTAGCCGGATTCTCGTCAACGTTGAGTTCCCCGGCCACGACCCGTCCTTCGTATTCGGCCGCAAGTTCATGGATGATCGGGGAGACCATCCGGCAGGGGCCGCACCATTCGGCAGAAAGGTCGACAATAGCTAATTTGTCACTCTTGATCACTAACTCCTCAAAGTTGGCATCCGTGAATTTTTCGAACATATCGCAATAATTAATGGTGTTTCTCTTAGCGGTGGTAAAGGTACAAAAAAAAATGACGGGTGACGAGTAACCGGTACCGGGTGACGGGGTTTTCATGTAATCCGTCACCGGCTCCCTGTCCCTTCTACGTAACCTCTCCGAAAATATGGAACTGGACCTCGGGGAGAGCAGCCAGGGCCTGGATCATCTCCTTTGGGTTCACCTTGTATTTCTTACTCGGCAGGTCGATGGCGATGTTCTCGGCCGGGTCCTGGATACGGATACGCAAGTGGCAGCGCCCCTTATGCTTTTTCGCCAGATCATGCAGCCGGCCTGTCAGCCCTTTGCTGATATCCGGAAGGGTCAGGGTCAGCGATAAAACCCTGGAAAATTTCTCGAGGACATCGGGAAGCAGGGTCACATGGACAACGCGTATATTCAGTTGGTCAGGGTTGTCGAAACGGGCCTCGATGCGCGCCTTCAGAAATACGTACCGTCCCTCGTCGAGCAGGTGTTTCCATTTCAGATACTCCTCCGAAAACATGGTGAGGGAAATGAAGTTGGAGTAATCCTCCACCATGAACGACCCGTAAGGCCTGCCGTTTTTGCCGATCTTGTGGTTCGCCTCGATGACGATCCCGGCAAAGGTCACTTCCTTGCCCCTCAGCGGTTTCAGGTCCTGCTTGAGTTCGTCGATGGATTTCGTGCAGAATTGCTCCATCTCGAACCGGAAATCGTCGAGCGGATGACCCGACATATAAAAACCGGTCACCTCCTTCTCGAATTTCAGCTGCTCGAGCTTTGACCACGGCCGGCAGTAAGGAAGAGTGATCTCTCCGAATTGCACTTCTTCCGATTCGCCGAAAAGCGATTGCTGAACCGAATCCTTGCGGGCATGGTAATCGGTCGAATGGCGGATGATCTTTTCGAGGAAAATATTGTCGTCGCTGTTCTCCTGGTAGAAATACTGGGCGCGGTGGGTATTTTCGAAACAGTCGAATGCGCCTGCCTTCGCCAGTGATTCAAGGCATCGCTTGTTGATGAAGTGCGAATTGATCCTGCGGGTGAGATCGAAAATGCTTGAAAACGGTCCGTTAGCCAGGCGTTCTTCGACGATGCTCTGGACCGCCGCCTCGCCGACGTTCTTGATCCCGGCCATGCCGAACCGGATCTCCCCTTTCCGGTTGGCCACAAAGGTTGCCGCGCTTTCGTTCACATCGGGGCCCAACACCGGCACATGCATCCGGTTGCACTCGTCGAGGAACAGGGTAATCTCTTTCAGGTCGGTGATGTTCCGGCTCAGCACAGCGGCCATGAACTCGGCCGGGTAATGCGCCTTGAGCCAGGCCATGCGATAAGCTACGTAAGCATAGCAGGTGGAGTGCGATTTGTTGAAGGCGTAATTGGCAAACGCTTCCCAGTCCTTCCAGATCTTGGTTACAATGGCAGGATCGTGACCGTTGGCCTTACACCCGTCGAAGAACTTGGGTCTCAGGTCGTTCATCATCGCCTCGATCTTCTTCCCCATGGCCTTCCGGAGGGAGTCGGCCTGCCCCTTGGTAAACCCTGCCAGTTCCTGCGAAAGAAGCATCACCTGCTCCTGGTACACCGTGATCCCGTACGTATCCTTCAGGTACTTATCCATGACGGGAATGTCGTACGTGATCTTCTCCCGGCCGTGCTTTCGGGCGATGAAGCTGGGAATGTAGTCCATGGGCCCCGGCCGGTAGAGGGCGTTCATGGCGATGAGATCCTCTATCTTATTGGGTTTCAACTCCCGAAGATATTTCTTC
>DAONFN010000365.1:0-3425 GCA_035403625.1 Bacteroidales bacterium | reverse complement strand
GTCATCCGTGTACACGGGCCCCGTGGAGTTGACCGGTAACTGTCTCATCCGGGCGGGATTGTTTGACGAGGGCGCGCTGAAGGAACGAATCACCGAGTTACCGTTTCTTTTTCACAAAGGAATTGGCGCCCCGGTGAAATACCTGTCACCGTACTCCGGTCGCTACCCTGCGGCAGGGGAACAATCGCTGACGGATGGTCTCCGGGGGTCGGTCAATCATCGCGATGGTTTGTGGCAGGGTTTCCTGGGGAGCGATTTTGATGTGGTGATCGATCTCGGCCGCGAACAACCGGTCAACTCGGTACAGATGAATTTCCTCCAGAACCAGAAAAGCTGGATATTCCTCCCTGTGGTAGTGGAGTATTCCCTTTCATCGGACGGAAAAAAATACCATTCATTCAATGAAGTGTTGAACCGGATCTCGCCGAAAGAGGAACAGGCATTTATCCAGCCGTTCAACTTCCAGTTTATGGCCGGTACAAAAGCACGCTATGTGAGGGTAAAGGCGAAAAACCTGGGTAAATGCCCTTCGTGGCATGACGGGGCAGGTGAGCCCTGCTGGCTGTTCACCGACGAGATCGTGGTATTTTAATCCTTCACCATCTTTCTGACCGTGAGGGCATTGTCGGCCGATATCTTCAGGATGTAAATACCGCGGGTCAGATCGGCAACATCGATCACCGCATGAGGGCCGTCACACCGTGTGCTCCTCAGGGTGATCCCGTCGAGCCGTATGATATCAACCCTGAAATCAGGCTTGCCGGGCATGGCGACATTCAGCTTATCCCTGACAGGATTCGGGTAGAACATCACACCGGTCAGCGGGTCATCGGTCACGCCCATGGGAGCCGCAGCCGCCGTATTGGAGATCACGCTGCTGATGTCGGTGCTCTTCAGGGTGGGATGGCAGGGTTCGGGGCGCAACACCTCAATATAATAGGTGGTGATTCCGGTGGTGGTATAGAAGTCGGTATAGGAGGTGATATTCGAAGCGACCGAGTCGATGGTCTGCCAGGCTTCCCCTTGATGTTTGCGATGAATCCGGTAAGTCAGGAACTCAAATCCTTCGTATGGGTTCCAGATAAGGTTGAACCCATAGATCCCGGCGTTGATGTTCAGGTGAATGGTCTTGTGTACCGGGCTTTTCTCACTTTCATTCCCGGCCGAATCCGTAACCGAGAGCCGGTATCGGTCTGACTTCACCAACGGGTCGGCGGAGGGATCGGAATATTCGCTTAGGCTGCTCCAGGGCACCTCCCCTACTTTACTGAACACGTTATTCTGGTAGGTTTCGCGGTACACATTATAGTGAGCCAGTTGATCCCCGGCATGTTTATTCCAAATGACCAGGTTCCGGTTCAGCAAGGTATCGAAAGTCACCATACAGATAACCGGCATGGCCGGCGGCTCCACAACCAGGCAGGTGCGCGGCACGGTACAGCTTTGTCCATTATATTCAACGGTGAGCGTAAGGTGCTTTTCCCCTGCCGTTTCCCATAAAACGTAGTAGGGGCCCGGTCCCGAACCTGAAAGAACAGTGGCACCGCCTAAATTCCATGTAAATGAGGCTGTTGCGGGGGTTACACCGTCATGATGTCGCGTTCCTTGATTTCAATGATTTTATCAACCCGCGCGATATGATCATCCGTTACTTTCTGGATATCGGCCTCAAGTTTATCGACTTCGTCTTCCGGCACGCCATCCTTCTTAAGCTTTTTGGCCGTTTCATTCGCCATCCGGCGGATGTTCCGGATCCCGATGCGGGCGTTTTCCGCTTCCGTCTTCACCTTTTTCACCAGGTCCCGGCGCCTCTCTTCGGTGAGGGGGGGAACCATGATGCGCAGGATCTCTCCCTCATTTTTCGGATTGAACCCCAAATTTGCCGCCTGTATGGCCTTATCAATCAATCCTAAGACGGATTTATCCCAGGGCTGAACAATGATCTGTCTGCCATCCGGGGTGCTGATGTTGGCCGTTTGTTCGATGGGGGTCATCACACCGTAATAGTCGATCCTAACCCCCTCGAGCATCTGAGCACTGGCTTTCCCGGCCCGTATCTTCTGGAGTTCCTTTTCGAGGTGCTGAAGCGCCAATTGCATGCTTTCAACGGTCTCAGCCAGTGTGAATTCAATCTCTTCGTGCATCCGTATTCCTATTTACAAATTAAATATCCAACCAGATCAAAGATCAAAGATCAAAGATCAAAGATCAAAACTATAATTCAAATTTCAAAACCAAAAAGGTGACCCGCCTTATCCATATTGAAAGAACGGGTAACCTGCCAATTACCTCAATTCCTGCCTCCTTCAACCTGCCTTCCCCTATTCTACCTCTTACGAAACAAGCGTTCCCACCGGTTCGCCTTTGAGTATCCTGGCCAGGTTTCCGGAGCGATTGATGTTGAACACCACGATGGGCAGCTTGTTTTCACGACACAATGTGAACGCCGTTAAATCCATGATCTTCAGCCCTTTTTCATAGGCTTCGGAAAAGGAAATCCTGTCAAATTTCACGGCTTTCGGTTCTTTTTCCGGATCGGCATTATATACGCCGTCGACCCGGGTGCCTTTAAATATGGCATCGGCCCCGATTTCCACGGCACGCAAGGCAGCTGCCGTATCGGTGGTAAAAAATGGATTCCCGGTACCGCCTGCCAGGATCACCACATTGCCCCCGGCCAGGTGTGCCAGTGCCTTCCGGCGACTGATGGCCTCGCAGATCGGCGGAACGGCAACGGCCGACAGAAGCACAGCGTTCATTCCCGATCTTTCGAGTGAAGCCTGCAACGCCATGCTGTTGATCAGGGTGGCAAGCATGCCCATATAGTCACCCTGCACCCGGTCCATCCCGTCGGCAACACCCTGGAGCCCGCGGAAAATATTTCCTCCGCCGATGACCACTGCCACTTCAACTCCAAGTTTTACTGCCGCATGGATCTCCCGGGTATAGGCTACCAGCCGTTCGGGATCGATCCCGTACCCCTTTTCGCCCTCCAGCGATTCTCCCGACAGCTTGAGCAATATCCTGTTATACTGTTTCATATCGTGGGTTTTAATCATCCGGCACCGTGACAGTTCTTGTATTTCTTCCCTGATCCGCAGGGACAGGGGTCATTGCGACCCACCTTTTTCTCCACCTTCACAGGCTGAGGAGCCGCCTTCTCCTGGGTCCTGGAGTTAGACTGGGAAAGAAGGTCGGAACGTTCCTCTTTCATCCGCGCCCGGTCGATTTTTCTCGGCACCTGGGCTTCCTTCACATTTTCCACCTGGATGGGAACATCCGCTTTGATCAGGAACGATGTGATCTCCTTGTTGGTGCGCTGCACCATGCTTTTAAAAAGCTCGAACGATTCGAATTTATAGATCAGCAGCGGATCCTTCTGCTCATAGGCTGCATTCTGTACCGACTGCTTCAGATCGTCCATT
>DAONFN010000364.1:0-3450 GCA_035403625.1 Bacteroidales bacterium | reverse complement strand
GCATCGGTCGTCTTTTTCCATCCGGCCACCTGCGCTTCGCTGAAAATCCCGGGGATCCGCGCGTAACCTAGTCCGTTCGGTGAGGGTGAGGTTCCCTCGGTGACGATCAGACCGGCTCCCGCACGCTGCCCGTAGTAGGTCGCAATCAGGTCGTTGGGAATGTTGTGAAGGGCACGGCACCGGGTCATCGGCGACATGACCACCCGGTTTTTTAATTCCAGGTTTCCAAGTTTATAGGGACTGAATAATTTTTCCATAGCTCATAACTTTTAATTGATCCGAACACCCCTGACCGGGCTCCTTTTCACGGCATGATTGAACCGTTATAACGATCCGGCATCTGCCTCGCCGTCGGGACATCCGATTTTTTTTGCAAAATTATTGTTTTTATTTAGAATTAGTTTAAATTTGCAATAGAATCTTTTCACAATGAATAAGGTAGTACAAAATGCCCGGGAGGCAATAAAAGGCATCGAAAGCCAAATGACCCTGATGGTGGGCGGATTCGGATTGTGCGGGATCCCCGAAAACTGCATTGCAGCCCTTGCCGAAAGCGACATTACCGGTCTGACCTGTATTTCGAACAACGCCGGAGTGGACGGTTTTGGCCTGGGTTTGCTCCTCAGGAGAAAGCAGATCAGGAAGATGATCTCGTCCTATGTGGGTGAGAATAAAGAGTTTGAAAGACAACTGCTGAGTGGAGAACTGGAGGTCGAACTGATCCCCCAGGGCACCCTGGCGGAGCGCATCCGTGCCGGAGGCGCCGGTATTCCGGCCTTCTACGTTCCGGCCGGTTATGGTACCGAAGTGGCAGAAGGGAAGCCTGTCAGGGAATACAACGGAAAAATGTACCTGGAAGAATCGTGGCTGAAAGCCGACTTTGCCATCGTAAAAGCCTGGAAAGGTGATACCAACGGCAATCTTGTGTACCGGAACACGGCTAACAACTTCAACCAGCCAATGGCAACGGCGGGACGTATCACGATCGCCGAAGTGGAGGAACTGGTCCCGGCAGGCACGCTCGACCCCAATTTCATTCACACCCCCGGTGTCTTTGTCCAACGGATTTTCCAGGGAACCGGGTATGAAAAGAGGATCGAATTTGTAACCACAAAGTAGATCGTACATCGTAATTTCTCCATATGGCTCTTGATAAAAACGGAATTGCCAAAAGGATCGCCCGCGAGTTGAAGGACGGGTATTATGTGAATCTCGGAATCGGGATCCCGACCCTGGTGGCCAACTATATCCCTGAGGGAATGCAAATCGTGCTCCAGTCGGAGAACGGGCTATTGGGCATCGGGCCTTTCCCTTCGCCGGATGCCGTTGATCCCGACCTGATCAATGCCGGGAAACAGACCATCACGGCCATCCCCGGCGCCGCTTTTTTTGACTCGGCGACCAGTTTCGCCATGATCCGCGGCGGACATATCGACCTTACCGTACTCGGGGCCTTCGAGGTATCCGAAACCGGCGACATCGCCTCCTGGAAAATTCCAGGGAAACTGGTCAAAGGGATGGGGGGCGCCATGGACCTGGTCGCCTCGGCCCGAAATATCATTGTGGCCATGATGCACACAAACCCGCAGGGGGAATCGAAACTCCTGAAACAGTGCACTCTGCCGCTGACCGGTGCCGGTGTGGTAAAAAGGATCGTCACCGACCTGGCGGTGCTGGATGTGACTGCACGCGGCTTTGAACTGCGGGAGCGGGCACCCGGAGTCACCGTCGACGAAATTATCAGAGCCACAGAGGGGAGGCTTATCATCGAAGGAAACATCCCGGAAATAACACTCTGACAATCAAAAGACAACAACCCATTTCCTAATTCGGCAATTCCTAATCACGTTCATCCCATGCCCCATTATATCTCACGCGGTCAGGTTCCCCGAAAAAGGCACACGGTATTCCGCCGGCCGGATGGCTCGCTTTACGCGGAACAACTGGTATCGACTGAAGGTTTCTCAGATACCTATTCCCTGCTGTATCACTGTCATCCCCCCGCAAGGGTTTCAGCAGTCGACCTTGCCTACCCGGTCGAGCCTGAGATCGCCATCGGGAAAAATATGCAGCACCGGCTGTTCCGGGGGTTCGATGCAACGCCTGCCGCTGACTACCTGGACAGCAGGATCCCGGTGCTGGTCAACCACGACTGCCAGATCAGCGTGGCGGCACCCCGGCAGTCCATGTCCGGTTATTTCTACAAAAACTCCGGTGCGGATGAAATGATCTTTATTCACCGCGGCACCGGCACACTCAAGACCCAGTACGGCAATCTCCCCTTCGCCGGGGGCGATCATCTGATCGTTCCCAGGGGGATGATCTACCGGTTTGAGTTTGACGGAATGGACAACCGCCTGTTCATCGTCGAATCCTTCTCTCCCATCCGGTTCCCGAAAAGGTACCTGAACCGGCAGGGTCAGCTCCTCGAGCATGCACCCTTTTGCGAACGCGATATCCGCACGCCGGAAGGCCCCGAAACCCATGACGAACCGGGCGATTTCGTGGTGCACATCAAGCGCGACGGCATGATCTGGCCTTACCATTTCCCTACCCATCCTTTCGACCTGATCGGCTGGGACGGGTGCCATTATCCTTTCGCCTTATCCATCCACGATTTTGAACCCATCACCGGACGGCTGCATCAGCCCCCGCCGGTCCACCAGACCTTCGAAACCCCTGCCCTCGTCATGTGTGCCTTCGTGCCCCGGCTGTACGACTACCATCCGGAAGCGATTCCCGCACCTTACTACCACAGCAATGTCGACTCCGACGAGGTACTCTATTATGTGGACGGCGACTTTATGAGCCGGAACCACATCAGCCAGGGCAACATCACCCTTCATCCCACCGGTATTGTCCACGGGCCTCACCCCGGAGCGGCGGAACGCAGCATAGGCGCCAGGGAAACCCATGAATTAGCCCTGATGGTCGACACCTTCCGCCCGCTGATGATCACCCGGGCAGCCCTTGCACTCGAAGATCCTTCGTACCCCCTTTCCTGGCTCTGATCCATGAACTCATTCCTGCACACCTCCCGGCTTTCGGCCACCCCTGCCTGTCCGGCAGACAGCCCAAACAGGGTGGAATTTTCATCCACACATCAGCAAATCAGCACATTAACCCATGAACCAGCAGCACGATTTTCTCCCTATAAGCGGAACTGATTATGTAGAGTTCTATGTGGGCAATGCCAAACAGGCCGCCCATTTTTACCAGACCGCCTTCGGTTTTCAGCCCCTGGCCTATGCCGGACTGGAAACAGGGCTAAAGGACAGGACCTCCTACGTCCTGCGGCAGGACAAAATAACCCTTATGCTCACCACGGCCCTGAACCCGACTTCATCCATTGCCGACCACTGTAAACTTCATGGCGACGGGGTTAAAGTGGTCGCCCTGTGGGTGGATGATGCCCGCAGCGCCTGGGAAGAGACATTGAAGCGGGGCGCC
>DAONFN010000363.1:0-3452 GCA_035403625.1 Bacteroidales bacterium | reverse complement strand
GAAGATCGCGGAGATCAACGATGGTCGTGCCTACCCTGCCCCTTACGATAAACCCCACAACATCGCGGTGGTCGTTAACTACACCATCAGCAAGCGCCTCAGCGTTTCGGCCAACTGGATCTACGCTACCGGCGCACCCGTGACCTTTCCCACGGGGCGGGCCTTGATCGGCGGCAAGATCATTGCCATCTACTCCGACCGGAACCAGTACCGATACCCCGACTACCATCGCCTCGACCTCTCCCTGACCTTGTACAGCAAGCCCAAACCCTCCAAAAAATACACCTGGGATCTGAACTTTTCCGTGTACAATGTTTACAACCGGCACAACACCTGGACCATCAACTTCCTGCAGGAAAAGCTGACCCCCGATGTCACTTATGCGGAGAAAGTCTATCTCTTCGGGTTGATCCCGTCGATAACCTTTAACTTCCATTTCAACCATGATTAGGAAGATATTCCCGGTATTTCTCCTGGCGTTGCTGGCCACCGCCTGCACCGAAAAGACCCAGGTGCACCTCGACAGCACCTACGCCCGGCTGGTGGTCGACGGGCACATCAGCAGCGACACGGGCAACTACTCGGTCGCCCTGACCCGCTCAGCCGAGTACTTCTACAACGAACCGGCCCCCAGGGTCACCGGCGCCACCGTCACGGTCAGCGACGCGGGCGGAACGCTCACCCTTCACGAAACCGAGCCGGGCGTTTCGGGGATCTATGAGACCGGGCCGGGCTACGCCGGAGTGAAAGGGAACAGCTATACGCTGAATATCTCGCTGAAAGAGGAGATCGGCGGAAACCGGGAGTACCAGGCAACGTCGGCCCTGCATCCCGTGGCGCCCATCGACTCGATCCGGGCCGAATTTCATCCCGACTGGGGGAAGAAAGGAATTTGGACCATCAAACTCTGGGCCCAGGAGCCGGGCGACGAGGTGAATTATTACCTCTTCAACCTCTATCGCAACGGGAAACTGCTCACCGATACCATCACCAAAAAAGTGGTAGCCGACGATCGTTTCGTCAATGGCAGCTACATGAACGGGTTTGATGTGATGTACCTGATGCATTACCAGTCGTGGGCAACCATCTACCCCGGCGACACCATCACCCTGCAGATGTCGGGGATCACCAAAGAATACTATGATTTCATCAACCAGGTGGACCAGTCGGGATTCAGCATCCCCTTCTTCAGCGGCCCGCCTGCCAATGTAAAAGGGAATATCAGCAACGGCGGCATCGGCTTCTTCGCGGCCTGGTCCGACAGCTGGTGCACCGCCATCGTAAAAGGAAACCGCTAATGGCAAAGGGAAGAGATGCAAAGCCGCACATCGGCATCTTCGGCCGGCGCAACAATGGTAAAAGTTCGCTGATCAACGCCCTCACCGGGCAGGAGATCGCCATCGTTTCTGAGGTGGCCGGCACTACCACCGACCCGGTAAAAAAGTCGATCGAGATCGCCGGCATCGGTCCGGTGGTGATGATCGACACCGCTGGCATCGACGACACCGGTGAACTGGGGATGAAGCGGGTCGGGAAAACAAAGGAGGTGCTGGGCCTCATCGACCTGGCGGTGCTTGTCATCGCCGGCAATGAATTCGCCGATCCGGAGGAGAATCTCCTGCGGGATTTCGGTTCGTTCGACCTTCCTTTCGTGATCCTGCACAACAAATCCGACGAAGCCGCCATCACCCAGGCCCTGGCCGAAGCCATCGAAAGCCGTTTCGGTACCCGCGTGATCGGCTTCAGCGCCAAACACCCTGTCAACCTGGAGGAGGTGATTGCCGCCCTGCGCGCCGCCATTCCCGAAACTGCCTACCACAGGCAGACCCTCGTGGGCGACCTGATCTCCTACGGCGATGTGGTGCTACTGATCACCCCTATCGACATCGAAGCCCCTGAAGGCCGGATGATCCTACCGCAGGTGCAGGTGATCCGCGACGTGCTCGACCACGACAGCGTGGCGGTGGTATGCAAAGAACGGGAAGTCGATGCCCTGCTCAGGCGGCTGAGTCCGCGGCCGGTGCTGGCCGTCACCGACAGCCAGGTATTCCCAAAAGCCGACGCGGCCATCCCAAAAGATATCCCCCTCACCAGCTTCAGCATCGTGCTGGCAAGGCAGAAAGGCGATTTCGCCAACTATATGAAGGGCACGCCCCACATTTTAAAGCTGCAGGACGGCGACCGGATCCTCATCCTCGAGTCCTGCACCCACCATGTTTCGTGCGACGATATCGGACGGGTGAAGATCCCGCGCTGGCTCACGAACTTTACCGGGAAGAAGCTCGAATTCGATGTGGTGGCCGGATTAAGTCGCATCAACAGGCCGATGACCGACTACGCCATGGTGATCCAGTGCGGGGGTTGCATGATCACGCGCAAACAACTCATCAGCCGGCTGAAACCCGCCGTCGATGCCGGCATTCCCGTGTCGAACTACGGCATGGCCATCGCTTATGTGCACGGCATCTACAACCGGGCCATCGCGCCGTTCGCGGGAGGCGAGAAGGAAGACTATTTGTAAGTGGTGAGTAGAGAGAATGGAAGAACGTTAAATAATAGAGCGGGTGAGTATCAGGGAATCTTATGATCGTTGGGCGGAGTTGTACGACACCAACGAAAACCGGACGCGCGACCTGGAAGCGGTCGCCCTGCGCGAAACATTGCAGGAAGTTCCTTTTTCCGGATGCCTGGAGATCGGATGCGGAACCGGGAAGAACACCGAATGGCTGATGACGCGCACGAGCCACGTCACGGCCGTCGATTTTTCAGAAGGGATGCTGGAAAAAGCCCGGAAAAAGATCCGTCACCCGGAGGTTGAATTTATCCGGGCCGACATCCGGGAACCGTGGACGTTCGCCCGTCGTTCTTACGGCATGATCACCTTCAGCCTGGTACTCGAACATGTGGAAGATCTTGGCGAAATATTCAGGAAAGCTTCGTCGGCACTGGCGGACAACGGGTACATCTATGTCGGCGAACTTCACCCGGCCCGGCAGTACGGAGGCACCAAAGCCCGGTTCGAGACCCATCAGGGCACTGAAACCCTTACCTGCTTCACGCACCATCTCTCCGATTTCACCGGGGCGGCCGGGGCCGTCGGGCTGAACGTGGTTGCGATCCATGAATATTTCGACAACGACGACCGCAACGGGATCCCGCGGATCCTTGGCCTGCTATTTCAGAAGATCCGCCCCATTGAATAATATTTTTTAATTGAATGACGGCAATTGTACCAAAGATTTTCCAGGTCGATCGGTTGCAGAGGAATACTCAACAGGCACTTTATAAATTAACCGCAGAGACGTTGAGACGCAGGGAAAGACAGTTCGATAACATTCTGTAAATTAGTTGTCCTATATCAACGATAATGGAAATATGGTACCAAGGATCTCGCTGCTGTTCCTCTTCTCACTGCTCACCTCCCTCCTATCCGCCCAGAACCTGACGGGGTA
>DAONFN010000362.1:0-3454 GCA_035403625.1 Bacteroidales bacterium | reverse complement strand
ATTACCTGATGGTCGTGAAGAATAACTACTTCTGGCTGCCACAGGGTTCGGCGGCCGGCTTCGTGGCCAACGGCGATATCGTTGAACTGCTTCGGATCCGTAAGATCGAGGAGTTGTACGGGTTCCGTTTTGCCGATGTCACGATCCGGTTCATCGACTACCCCGACGAAAAAGAGCTCGACTGCAAGATCCTTCTCGATACCCTGATGTCGGAATCAGCAGCGCTCACCCAGGCCGACAACAACCGGCTCTTCAACACGGTGATGGAGGATTTCCAGGATATCCCGTCACGCCGGGGGAGGGTTGAAAAAGTGAAAGCCAGTCCCTGGTTCAACGCCCTCCAGGTGAAATTCGCCTATGCCCTCACCTGCCATAAAACACAGGGAGGGCAATGGGATACGGTATTTGTCGACCAGGGCTACCTCAACGACAGCATGATCACCCCCGAATTCGGCCGCTGGCTTTACACCGCGGTCACCCGCGCTACGCGCAAGCTCTACCTGGTGAACTTCGAGGAGCGATTCTTTGTCTGATTACCACCCCACCAGCGTGATTCCCGTCGTAAACGGGTACAGCTCAGGACCTTCGTTCTTCTGGAACATTTTGGTCAGCGACCAGGTTCCGAAAAGGTTAAGGTGGGACCAGCCGATACGGAAAGCAGCGTCGACTTTGAACGGATCGAGGTGGTAGGCGCCCCGTTCCCTGACGGTATGCTTGCTGGTCTCATAATGGGCCACCGCAGTACCATCGCTGTCGACCAGGTAGTAGCTGCCGCTCTTTTCCGGGTACTCCTGCTTGGTGTACGACCCGATGCGCGCACCCAGGATCACCCCTACGGAGACATGGAAACTGTTCGTACGTCGGAAGGGATTGGTCTGGAATTCGAAAAGCAACGGAACCGTAATATGGCTGACCATCAGCTTGTTTGATTCCAGTTTTACGAAATTGCCCTGGTCGTCTTTGACCCGGTAGGCAACGATGGCCGACGAATCCTGCAGCATCACGTAATTGCCTGTGAACTGGTAGTTGCTGAACTGGAAACCGAGCCCGGTGGTAAACCCGAGTTTGTTCTTTAGCAGGTTCAGGTTGAGTTCGAAGGGATTGGTTCACCATCAGCGACCGGGCCGTGTTCATATTCATATAAGGGTGGTCGGGGTTGAAATTCATGTCGCCCGCCGGGGTGGCATACCCGCTGATCCCGAGGTCGATCCCGGCCCAATGGCCATTGAATTTTTTGTGATCCCGGCACATCGGGAAATCATCGGCGTCGAATTCATCGAAGGCACAGGAAAAATTCTTCAGCATGGTGCTGTCGGGTGGTTTCGGTCCTTTGTGCGGTTTGTGAGAAAAAGCGTAATCTCCGGCATACAGCGAAGGAGCCAGGAAACAGGCCATCGCAATTGCCAGCGTGGCCGTTTTTATGGTATGGATCATAAGAGTTGTGTTTAAGGTTTGGAGAATAAGACGAAACAGGGAATAAAATGTTACAGACTTCCCCGGCCGGAGGGTCAGGAATCGAGCTTCAGTACGGCCAGGAATGCCTTCTGCGGCACTTCTACGTTGCCGATCTGCCGCATCCGCTTCTTTCCCTTCTTCTGCTTTTCCAGAAGCTTGCGCTTTCGCGTGATGTCGCCGCCGTAGCATTTTGCGGTCACATCTTTGCGAACAGCCTTCACCGTTTCCCGGGCGATGACCTTGGCGCCGATAGCGGCCTGAATGGCCACATCGAACTGCTGGCGCGGGATGAATTCGCGGAGTTTTTCGCAAAATCGGCGGCCGAAGTCGTACGCGTTGTTGCGGGTGATCAGGGCGGAAAGGGCGTCCACCACCTCGCCGTTGAGCAGGATATCGAGCTTCACCAGGTCGGCCGGCTGCCACCCGGAAGGATGGTAGTCGAACGAGGCGTACCCCTTGGAAATGCTTTTCAGTTTGTCGTAGAAGTCGAATACGATCTCACCCAACGGCAATTCGACGGTCAGCTCAATGCGGTCGGTGGTGAGGTACACCTGGTTCTTCAGGTTGCCGCGCTTGCCTACGCAGAGCGTCATGATCGGACCGATGTAGTCGGCTTTCGTGATGATGTTGGCAGTAATGGTCGGCTCTTCGATCTTGTCGATGTGGTTCGGTTCGGGAAGTCCCGACGGATTGTACACATCGAGCACCTCGCCTTTGGTGTTGTACACCTTGTAAGATACGTTGGGCACCGTGGTGATCACATCCATGTCGAACTCCCGGTCAAGGCGTTCCTGCACGATCTCCATATGCAGCAATCCCAGGAAGCCGCAACGGAACCCGAATCCCAGCGCCGCCGACGATTCCGGCTCGAAGGAGAGGGATGCATCGTTGAGGCGCAGCTTTTCAAGCGAGTCGCGCAGCACTTCGTAATCATCGGCATCCGTGGGATAGATACCTGCAAAAACCATCGGCTTGACGCCGAGAAAACCGGCGATCACTTCCGAACAGGGCTGTTCCACATGGGTGATGGTATCGCCCACCTGCACCTCTTTACTGCTCTTGATGCCGGAAATGATATACCCGACATCGCCAACCGAAACGGCATTTCTTACCTCCTGCTTGAGTTTCAGGATTCCTACCTCGTCGGCGTGGTAATCCATGCCGGTTGCAAAAAACTTGACATGGTCGCCCTTCCGGAGAGTGCCGTTGAAGATCCGGAAATAGGCGATCACCCCGCGGAAAGGATTGAAGAGCGAGTCGAAAATCAGGGCCTGCAACGGTGCCTCCGGATCGCCCTTAGGCGCCGGGATCCGGTTTACAATGGCCTCCATCACCTCTTCGATGCCGTACCCCGTCTTGGCGCTGACCGCCAGGATCTCATCATGGTCACAACCCAGCAGATCGACGATCTGGTCCTTCACTTCCTCGATCATCGCCGCATCCATATCGATCTTGTTGAGAACAGGAATGATGGCAAGGTTGTGGTCGATGGCCAGGTAGAGGTTGGAGATGGTCTGCGCCTGGATGCCCTGGGTTGCGTCGACCACCAACAAGGCGCCTTCGCAGGCGGCTATGGCCCTTGAAACTTCGTAGGAGAAGTCGACATGGCCGGGTGTGTCGATCAGGTTCAGCGTGTATGTCTCGCCCTCGTGCGGGAAGGTCATCTGGATGGCGTGGCTCTTGATGGTGATCCCGCGCTCGCGTTCGAGGTCCATGTCGTCGAGAACCTGGTCGCGCGAATCCCGCTCCGATATGGTGTCCGTCCACTGCAGGAGCCGGTCGGCAAGCGTCGATTTGCCGTGGTCGATGTGCGCAATTATGCAGAAGTTACGGATATTTTTCACGGGTGCAAAGATAGCACTTCTAGCGAAGGATTGTCAACGACCCGCGAAGATTTCGGGTGAGGTCGCCGTGAAGGGTGATCTCTGTCACTTCGCCCGCGTAGAAATAGGTTCCGTCGCTGCAAGGCTGATTGGTTTCACGGTCCCTGCCGTCCCAC
>DAONFN010000361.1:2262-3476 GCA_035403625.1 Bacteroidales bacterium | reverse complement strand
TATCCGAAGTACCGCTTCAAACATGCCATCGTGCGGCCCAGAAACGTAACCGTCATTTCCTGATGCCAATGACATACTGGATTCAAACCTAATATCCACCCCATGAAACGCATCATCTGGATCCTTGCAGCATGGATTTGCTGTCAATTTACAATCGCTCAGAATCCCTGGCACTGGAAAAATCCCCTGCCGCAGGGCAACGGGCTTTTTTCCGCCCAGGCACCCGATGCCCAGACACTGGTTTCCGTCGGAGCTTACGGAACCGTGATCCGCACGACCAACCAGGGTTCCGGATGGGATATCTTCTCCCCTGTCGTACCTCAGTTCCTGCTTGGGTTCAGCCTGCGGAACGCAACGTCGGGCACCGCGGTGGGTGACGGAGGGCTGATCATCAACACCGGCGACCTTGGGGCGCACTGGACCACGGCTGTCTCTCCCGTCACTGCCAACCTCTGGGCGGTGGACTATGCGGATGCTGTCACAGGGTATGCCTGCGGGGAAGGAGGAGCCATCATTAAAACCACCGACGGAGGCGTGAATTGGACGGTCCAGAACTCAGGAACCGGCACTAATTTATTCCATACCTGCTTTACGGATCCGCAAACCGGATGGGTGGTGGGCGACAACGGCACGATCCTGAAGACCTCCAATGGGGGAGGTACGTGGGTCCCGCAGAATTCGGGGACCTCGAAAATGCTCCGTTCGGCGCACTTTTTAGATGCCCAAACCGGTTATATTTGCGGGTATTCAGGCACCGTGCTCAAGACCACGAACGGTGGTAACACCTGGACTGATCTTCCGCATTATATCGGTTCCGACCTGTTCACCGTCTGGTTCACCAGTTCCACCCAAGGCTTCGCGGCAGGATCGGGAGAAAACTTCATCAGTACCACCGACGGAGGCAACACATGGAATGTCCATCCGGGAGCGGCTGAGGGCGGATGCTGGAACCAGATCGTTTTCGCAGGCAATACGGGATGGATGTGCGGCAACCTGGGCCGGCTGCTGAAAACCACCAACCAGGGGCAATCCTGGCAACCGGTGTCCGATAATTCTGTATATGATTACTACTCCCTTGCTTTCTACAATGGTTCCCGGGGCATGGCGGGAGGCGACTGGGGAAGCTACTTCATCACGTCCGACGGAGGTGAAACCTGGACCCTGCAAAACATCCCGGACTATGACATGATCCTTTACGGGATCAAGTTCTTCAC
>DAONFN010000361.1:0-2252 GCA_035403625.1 Bacteroidales bacterium | reverse complement strand
CGGCGGGTACGGGGGCGCGTTCCGGACCACCGACGGCGGCGCCAACTGGCAAACGCTCAACCTGGGCACTACTTCCAACCTGATGCGGCTCATTTTCCCGAACCCTGATACCGGCTTCATTTTCGGAACCTATGGATTCCTGTCGAGGAGCGACAACCAGGGGAATTCATGGACAACAATCCCCTGCCCTCAAAACTTGCACTTTTTATGCGCCCATGTGTTCACTTCCCGGGTGATGGTTGCCGGCACCAGTTGGGGAAAAATCGTAAAATCGACTGACGGCGGCATCAACTGGGTCGAGAAGCATTCCGAGTCCGGGGAGCAGATTGCGGATATCTGTTTCACCGATGCCCTCCATGGCTTTGCCGTCTCCGGCCACAGTAAGATCTACCGCACCACCGATGGAGGTGAGACGTGGAGTGTGTCACAGGTTGGTTCTTTCCGCGAATATACCCGTCTCAGTTTCATCAACCCCTTACTGGGCTGGATTTCCGGTAGCAACGGCATCATGCTGCGCACCACCGACGGCGGCGCCGGCTGGCAGGAGGTCTTCGTGGGAACGCACCAGGCGCAGAATGTGGTGTTGTTTACTGATGAAAATAACGGGTACATCTGCGGCAACGGAGGCATGCTGCTCCGTACGACCAACGGGGGATATACCCTCACCCCGGAAGCCCCATCCCGACCCACAGCCAGCCCGGGTCTCTCGCTGGCACCCAATCCGGCTCGCCGGTGTGTTTCCATCTCAGTCGACCTTCCGGCCCCTGCCTCCCTGGTCATCGACCTTTTTTCTTCAGCCGGGGAACATGTGAAAACGCTTGACTGCGGCCATCGGCCCGCCGGCACCTGCCGGTTTTCCCTCCCCCTCGAAGGTATCCGTCCTGGAATCTACCTTGTCAATGCCATTGCACAAGGCCAGGAGCTCGCACGGAAATTAGTCGTTTACTGATACGAAAAAATAAATCGCATAACTATCACCGATGACAGAAATTTCTTTATCTTTGCCGCACCAAATATCTAACTATGTTAATTACTTTGATTGTTCTGGGTGTGGTGGCCGCCCTTGTCGGCTGGATGGTGATGAATGCACGCCGGCAGATGAAAAGCCTGAAGAACGTTAAATCGACCGACCTGGTGAGGACCCTGACGGATAAGAACTTTCAGCCGGTGACCGGCAAGGGGATGGTCCTCGTTGATTTCTGGGCCGAATGGTGCATGCCCTGCAAAATGATGATCCCGGTGCTGAATGAAGTAGCGGAGGAGATGCAGGGGAAAGTGACCATTGCCAAGCTGAACGTGGATGAACAGAAGGCGACGGCAGCCCGGTTCGGCATCCGGAGCATCCCGACCATGGTCCTTTTCCGGAACGGTAAGGAAGTAAAAAGAATTACAGGAGTCAAAACCAGGGACTACCTCCTGAAAGAATTTGATCGCCAAATGAGTCTTTAACCCCAATCTTAAAAGAGCGTTATGAAAAAAAATATGGGAACCCTCGACATTGTGATCCGCCTGATTGTAGCGGCATTGATCGTCGTCCTTTTCCTCCTGGATGTGATTTCCGGGACAGTCGGGATCATCCTGCTGGTGGTGGCCGCCATTTTCGCCCTGACCAGCCTCCTCCGCATTTGCCCGCTCTATCTGCCCTGCGGCATCAACACCGGCAAGAAGGAAGAATAATCAGCCATTTTTTCCCCGGAAAGCAGTACCAGGCCCGAAATTACCTATATTTATAGGTTCAATTTCCGGTCATGAAGCGCGCACTGCTTTTCCTGCTTGTTGCCCTCGTCCTGCCGGCCTTCGGCCAGCGGGGGTGGATTCAAAAAAATCCACCCCCGTTTTCAGGGAGGTATGCCCTCGTATCTTTTGTCATCGGTAATTACGCCTATGCAGGGCTCGGTTCCATCGATGCCGAGCAACGGATCTATTCGGCTGAATTCTACCGGTACGACCCTGTAGCGGACTCATGGACCCGGATGCCCGACTTCCCCGGCGGAAGGAGGTACAGTGCCACCGCATTCGCCCTGAACGGCAAAGGGTACATCTGCAATGGCGTGGACTCGACCCATATGTGGCGGAGCGATGTATGGGAGTTTGATCCCGGTTCGGAGACCTGGGCCCAGAAAAATCCGTTCCCCGGGGGAGACCGTTATGGCTCGGGCTCCTTCGTGATCGGTGATCATGCCTACCTTGTTGCCGGATCGTATAATGCCGGCTTCGATTACCTGAAAGACCTGTGGTGCTATACTCCCCTG
>DAONFN010000360.1:0-3479 GCA_035403625.1 Bacteroidales bacterium | reverse complement strand
CCATTTCATACTGATTTCTGGATCCTATACGGATTTACCCTGATCCTCGCCCTGTGGGGCGTACTTTACTTCCAGGCAGGCCCGCAGCGAACGGTCGAAGTCAGGGCCAAAACCAGCATCCTGCAGTGGACCCTGGTCTTCACACTCCTTTCCTTTATTTATGCCGGCTCCATGACGATTTATCATGCCGCGCTGGCCAGCCCGGCCTTGGCGATGGTGATTTCCGGAAATTTGATCAGCCTGAAGAAGACCCGAATCGCTGAGATCGTCATCGCCGTTTATTTCCTGAGTGTCCTTCTCAACAACCTTTTCATTCACAACCTGATTTATCAGTAGACACGTAAGAACCTTATGCTGCAGGGATACCTGACCGATCACCTTGTGGAGGCGGGCTGCGACGAAGCCGGTCGGGGCTGCCTTGCAGGGCCGGTCTGCTCTGCTGCCGTCATTCTTCCACGGGATTTCCGGGATGAGCTGCTGAACGATTCCAAGCAACTCTCGGAGAAGCAGCGCGACAGGCTGCGACCGGTGATCGAATCCGCTTCCCTCGCCTGGGCAGTGGCCTTTGTCGATGCGGGAACCATCGATGAGATCAACATCCTGAATGCCTCCATTTTGGCTATGCACCGGGCCATCGATCATCTGAAGCTGAGACCCGGGCTGTTGCTGATCGACGGGAACCGGTTCCACCCCTACCCCGGGATCCCCGACCGGTGCATCATCAAAGGAGATCAGAAATTGATGAGCATCGCAGCCGCATCCATTCTGGCAAAAACACACCGGGATGAATACATGTACCGGATTCATCATCAATTCCCTGAATATCATTGGGACAAGAATAAAGGGTATCCTTCCGTCGGCCACCGAAAGGCGCTTGCAACCGTTGGTCCCTCTCCCTTTCACCGGCAGACCTTCCGTCTCACCCCTCCTTGAAGAAATACCCTTTCGGGATCGTTTCCCTGCTGTTACCGGTTGGTACAGATAGCCGTAATTAACATCCGGCAGGTTTTTTATTGATAACTTTTTCGGTAAAGTTCGGTTCTTCACCCTACCTTTGCCCCGGTTGCCGAAAGCATTCATGCGATCATTCAGGACCCCGGGTATTCTGCTGGCCTCTGTGCTGGCGCTGGCAGGTCTATCCTGGCTCGGATATGCCCTGTTTAACCGTTTCCAACCCCCATCCCGGTCTCCTTTTGATGCCATCCCGGGCAATACGGCGCTGGTCATACAACTCAACCGTGCGGGCAGCCTGCTTGATGAGCTGAACAGATCCAATCTTCTCTGGCGGACCTTCTCGCGGTTTCCCGGCATCAGCACCATCCGCAACGAACTTCATTATGTGGATTCGGCCAGCCGTCGCAACGAGAACATTAATGCCATTTTCCGCAAGCACGAACTCCTGGTTGCCATCACACTCAGCGGTAAACGGAATTTCGGTGCCATTTACCTGGCCCGGATACCGGGGAGAAATCCTGAATCCTACATCCTTGATTTTATCAGTGAAATTAATGCCCGCCATCCCATCCACTCCGAGACACCCTATTCCACCACCACCCTGCATAGGATCCAGTCGGGTTCGGGTCGGGATGCATTTTACTTCGCGGTGTTGAAAGGAGTCTTTATCGGCAGTTTCCATGCCGACCTGGTCAAACGGTCCATCGACCGGCTTTCGCTGAACACCCCCATGGCTGCCTCGGCCGGTTTCAGGAAGGTTCAGGCTTCGGCCGGGAAAAAAGCCGACGCAAACGTTTATGTCAATTACCGGTTCTTTTCCCTGGTCCTCTCCCGTATTCTCCGGGAAGAAGCCCTGCCTGACCTGCTGAAGTTATCCAACTTCGCCGAATGGAGCGGATTGGACCTCATCATCAAAAAGGATGAACTATTATTTAATGGTATCACCGTTGCCTCCGACAGCACCCAGCAGTTCCTCTCCCTCTTTGCCGATCAACAGCCACAACCCCTTGGGATCGTTGCAGTTATTCCGGAAAAGGCAATCCAGTTCACCTCGTACGGTTGGAGCGACCCATCCCGGTTTTGCCAGCGTTTTCAGAACCGGATGCAGCGCGATGAAAATTATACGGAAGGCCAGAACGACATTCTCTCGATCATCGATCGCTATCAGCTCAATATCAGCGAATATTATCTCCCCTGGATGGGACATGAAGGGGGAGTCTTCGTGATGAAGCGACCCGACCAGCCCGATAACACCAACTATGCCGTTTTTGCCACGACCGATACCGTACGGGCCGCCACCTCGCTTTTTGCACTGGCCGACACCCTGGGCCTCCGCTTCGACTCCAGCCTTTACCGCCGGCATAAGATTTACAGGGTCACCCTTCCTCCCTTCCTGCCGGCTCTGTTCGGTGAAATCTTCGGTAAATGCGAAGCGGGATGTTTTACTTTTCTCGGGCCGTACATCGTTTTTGCCCCACGTCCGGCCGACCTGGAGCCGGTGATCGAATCGACCATGGAAAGAGCCACCCTCGACCACGACAGGGTCTTCACCGAATTCGTGGCCTCTATGCCCGATAAATCTAACATCCTCACCTATTTCAACACCCGCAATGCAGTGCCCTCCCTCAAGCAGGAGATGAACCAGGACCTGGCCCTTCAACTGGCCCCTGTGATGGACAGCCTGAGGAAATTCGAGTCGGTGGCTTTCCAGTACACCAATTCCGACGGCCAGTTCTACAGCAGCATTTTCCTGCGGTACGATCCCAGGGCAGGTGGAGAGGGCCCCCTGCAGTGGGAACTCGCCCTGGATACCACACTTGCTAGCCGTCCGGCGGTCATTCCGGTGGATACCCGGGGCGATCATGCCGTCATCACCACCGACGTCGCCAACAACTTGTACATCGTCAGTTCCCAGGGACATATCATTCAGAAAATGCCTGTGATGGGGAACCTCCTGGGATCCTTTCATACCATCCAACTGCCCGGGCATGATTCGCTCTTTATTGTCTTCAATACCGACACGCATTTATACATGCTTCACGGAGACGGCCGTTATGCCGATAAATTCCCGATGCGCTTCCCGCTTCATGCCACCGGCGGTCTTACTATCGTTGACTGGGAAAACGACGGAAATTACCGGGTCCTCGTGCCGTTCCAGGACAACCGCTTGTATTGCTTCACGCTCGACGGCATCTCCTGTCCCGGGTGGAACCGGCCAGGCCCAGGCGAAGAGATTGCCGATCCCCCGGTTTGCCTGCCCGGTCCCGACAGAGGCCATCGGGCCATCTTCATTTCCGGGATCAGCGGCAATTCTGTTATCACTGACGAAGACGGTAATGCCCTCACCTCACCCGGCAGGAAAATTACCCACGCACCGAACTCGGCTGTCTACCCCAACCGTACAGGGAGGAAGGAGCCATTCCTGTCGACCGGCAACGACGGCAAGGTCATGTTCATCAACCGCGACGGGAAAACCTCCGACGTGACTTTCAATTTCTTCACTCCCTTCCATCGGTTCTTCTATG
>DAONFN010000359.1:0-3544 GCA_035403625.1 Bacteroidales bacterium | reverse complement strand
GCGGGGGCCATGTGGTTTCCTTAACACAACCTCCAAGCAGGAGCAAAAAACCGGTTACCATCCACCATTTTCTCATTAAAACGTAAATTGATAGTTGATAGAAGGGATGATCCCGGCCACCGAGAAGGTGGTGGGTACGATCCGGTAATTTCCGTCGAGGTCTGACGGCACCACAAACTCTCCCTGGTCGTTCATCATCTTATTGAAATTAACCGAGAAAGGATTCTCGTGACCGTAAGCGTTGTACAACGTGATGGCAAGGCTGTGACGGTAGCGGTTCCCGGGCTTGTTGAACCGGTAAGTGGCCGACAGGTCCAGCCTGTGGTAGTCGGGGAGCCGGCCGTTGTTGCGGTCGCCGTAAAGGGGCACCCGTAACCCGTTGAGGGAATAAAACCCCACCGGGGTGGTAATGGCGCCACCGCTCAGGTAGATCCAGCTCCCGCTCAGGACCCAATGCCGGCCGTCATCCCAGTTAAGGGTGATGCAGACATCGTGGGGCCGGTCGTTGGAGGCTGGATAGCGCTTCCCGTTGTTGATCCCGGGAGTCTCCACCCGTGTCGCCGACCAGGTGTAACCAATCCAGCCGGTAAGCCGCCCGGTGGTCTTGCGTACCATCAGTTCGAGTCCGTATGACCGGGCTTTGCCGGTCCGGATCTCGCCTTCGATCAGCGTGTTGTACAACAGGTTCGCATGGTCGCGGAAGTCAGGCCGGTTATGGTACCACTTCCAGTAAACTTCGCCCGACAGAGTGAACCCGCCGCCGGCCAGGTCGCGATAGTACCCTGCGGTGATCTGGTCGGCCACCTGTGGCTTGATGTTCGGGCCCGCAGGTGCCCACACTTCGAGGGAGGTGAAGGGGCTTGCCGAATTGGTGAGTACCTGGAGAAACTGGGCGGTTCGGGTATAGCTTGCTTTCACCGACGAATGAGCATTCAGCTCGTACCGGACCAGGAGCCTGGGTTCGGGACGGCAGGCCGTGAAGTAGGTATTTCCGCGACCGTAATGCAGGGTATCGATCACCTGGTGGTTCTGGTCGAAGTAGCAAACTTCGGCCGGGCCCGTGTCCTGCCAGAGGGGCAATCGCAAGCCGCCGCGCACGTTCCACCGTTTGCCGGGCCGGAAATCGTCCGACAGGTAGATGACATATTCCATGCTGTGGTACTCGGATACGGTTGGGGCATCGGGGGAGGCGGCATTGTTCTCCAGGGTCACATTTCCCGGGTTTGAAAAGTGGCTGGTAACCTCCGCACCGGCACGCACGGTATGAGCCGGCGCCGGGTACCAGGCCAGGTCGCTCTTAATGGTGGTGTTGGAGATGACCGAATTCCAGTTGCCGTTTTGCTCCTGCGGAAGGTTCAGGGTATAGCCGTACCGGCTGTAACTGACGGTGGTGTTGCTGAAGAGCCGGCTGTTGAAGACATGGTTCCACCTCACCGCGCCGGCAAGGTTGTTCCAGCTGATCCCCAGCGAATTGACCTCGGCTGAACGGTAGGGACTGAAGAGATCGCTTCCGCCGTAGGCAGTGAAAAAAATGCGGTTATTTTCATTCAGCCGGAAGTTCAGCTTGGCATCGATATCGTAAAAACGGAAATCGAACTGGTGGCTGAAGGCATCCAGGTTTCGCAGCCAGTTCAGGGTCGACACTCTCCCGGAAAGGATGAAGGAGGCCTTTTCCCTGATCAACGGGCCCTCGAAGGTCAGGGTGGAGGCATAGGGCCCGATATTCCCGGAAAAGCCGAACCGCTTTGCGTTTCCTTCCCTCGCCTTGATATCGATCACGGAAGAGAGCCTGCCGCCGAACCTCGCCGGGAAATCGCCTTTGAAGATCTGTACACTGTTCACTGCGTCGGGAGAAAATGCCGAGAAGAATCCGAAGAGATGGGAAGGATTATAGATGGGCACCTCGTCGATCAGCAGCAGGTTCTGATCGCTGCTTCCGCCGCGCACATAATACAGGGCCGATCCGTCACCGAACGTCTGGATCCCCGGAACCGCCTGCATGGCCCTGATCACATCCAGATCGCCGCCAAAACCCGGCATCCGCGAAAGGGTCTTCTGCGAAAACCGGAACTCGCTCAGGGGAGCCTTCCGGATCTCCGAGTTCTCTTCCGACGCAACCACCTCCACCTCCCGGATCTCCACCTTCGATTCCTCCATCTCCACATTCATTCGCAGGTCCTGTTCCAGCCTGACGGAACGGAGCTCTTCGCGGTAACCCAGGTAAGAAAATACCACCGGATAGGTTCCTGCGGGCAGGGTGAGCGAATAAAAACCATACCCGTTGGTCATGGCCCCGAGCGTGGTGCCTTTTACGTAGATATTCGCCCCGATCAGCGACTCCCCGCTGCCTTTATCCTTCAGAAACCCGCTGAGAGTGCGGCGAACCGGAGAAGCCGGCGGGGCATTCACCGGCCCCGGTTCCTTCGCTTCCACAGGTTTGAGCACCACGTGGTTTTCCACCCTGACGTACCGGACACCGGCCGGAGTCAGTATCTCCGCCAGGATATCTTCCACCTTCCGGTTTTTTGCCCGAAGGCTGATCACCCGGCCAAGGGGCAGTTCGGCAGGGTTATAGCTGAATTCGAGGCGGGCTGCTTTCCCGATCTCTTCCAAGGCTGCCGCGACGGTTACATCTTTCAGCGAAAGAGTGATCCGCTGCTGCAGATCCTGCGCACGGGAAGGAAAGGAAAAGAGGAGCAGAACGAAAACGGTCAGAATCGGTCGGATGGATCGGAGCTTTCCCGGCATAGTCCAGCTTTTCTCACGGGCGGGGGGCCATTCCCGAAAGTTCGTATCCGGCGGCTGTCCCGGTGATCCGTAGATCGAGCGTGGCGGCAAGTACATTCAGGACCGATTCAAGCGTCTGCCCTTCAAAGGTAGCCGTAATCCGGTAACTTTTCAATTCTGCGGAGGCCAGGGTCACGGGAACATGGTACACACGGGTCAGCAGGGAGGTGGCCTCTTCGAGGGAGGTGGCATCGAAGAGAATATGCCGGGTTTTCCACGCCAGGAAATTTACATCGTCGTTCTTCGTCACCCGGATGGCCGGATTCCGGGTGCTGATCCCGGCACGATCGCCGGGCTGCATATACGCGCCATGGGCGGGGTCATCGCTGTAAAAAACGGAGACCATCCCGGTGGCAAGCACCACCTCCTGGGTGGATTTTCCCGGAATTGCATTCACCGAAAAAGTGGTACCGACCACCCGGATCCGGGTATTGCCGGCGGAAAGAAGAAAAGGATGTGAACGGTCGTGGACTACCTCGAACCAGGCCTGGCCCCTCAACGATACCTTCCGGAAAGCGCCTGTAAAGTGCGTTGGAAATGTCAGGGTTGACCCGGCGTCGAGGGTGACGGAACTTCCGTCGGGAAGGGTGCACTCCACCATTTCTCTGCCCGCGGTCAATACCTTGTCGGCCGGATGACTCATATACCGGAAAAGAAACCACGCAGGGATGAGAAGCAGAAGAATGGCGGCCGCGACCCGTAACACCGGGCGAAAAACCAGGAGGGATGGAACACCCGTTCGTGCCTCGCGGGTCTC